>CAYQSL010000111.1:0-4130 GCA_964420165.1 uncultured Gammaproteobacteria bacterium
TGATTACTCAGGTAAATAAACTATTGACTAATCTTTATACTAAGAATGATTCATTCAGTCGTAATTTGATATCGAAAGTAAAAAGTACTATGGCAGGTATCAGTGGAGAAACAGGAGTAGATACTCATACTTCTTTTATAGAACTTGGTTTAAAAAGTACATTAGATGGTAATGGTAAATTTTCTGGTTACTCCCTTACAAGTGATACTTTTACTGCAGCTTATTTAGCTGCCCCTGATGAGGTAAATAAAGTGCTTTGGGGTAATTCAAGTGATGCTGATTCAATTTTTGCAAGCCAGTCTAATGGTGATAAAGGTATTTTAGTACAACTACAAGAGATACTAGATGACTATGTTGATCCTAGTGTTGCAACCAATGGTTTGATTAATCAAGTACAAACATCTATAGACTCGCAAATCAAATCTAATACTGCTAAAATCGCTCGTGAACAAGCAAGTATTGATAGTTATGAAAAGCGTATGAAAGCTCAGTTCGCGCAGTTAGATACAATTAATGCTCAGTATAAAGCACAACAGTCGGCTGTAGAGAGTTTAAGTAGTAGTTAAGGATTGTTTTGAAGAAAATTTTATCAATTGATGCAGGTTTAAATGAGATAGAAAAAATAGATCTTTCTATTGCAAGTTTTCTTGAAAGCGATAATTATGCTCCTATACTAACTTTAATGAAAGATAGGCTTACTTTAATAAGCGAACTTACTCGTATTAAAAATGAAACTGGCATTAATAATACTGAAAGAGAAAGATTAGATCAAATTTTCTCTGGAGCAAACAATATTATGCAAAAGGTTCAATCCAAGCAGGACAAAATTGGTGCAAGATTGGATAAAAGAAAAAAAATTAATAACCAGAATAAAAATATTGGCTACAAATAACTTATTCGGCTAAAATAAGCGCTAGATGCAGCTTATTGATACTCACGCTCATGTATGTTTTGAGGCCTATGACGACGATAGGGATGAAATGATGGCACGTGCATTCCAGAATGGAGTGCAAAAGATTGTACATCCTTGCTGTAATTTGCTTGAAGCTCAAGAACTTTTTGATTTTGCTGCTAAATATGATGGTAATAGTAAAACTAATGTGTTCTGTTCAATCGGAGTGCATCCAACTGAATTTAAGACTTGGAATGAAAGCTCTGAGGAATTTATAGAAAAATTTTTACAAACAAACTTTGTTAATAATCCAAATTCTAAAATCAAAGCCATTGGTGAAACAGGTTTAGATTTTTATCATTGCACTACTGAAGAAGAGCATCAAATCCAAAAAAATATTTTTGAAAAGCAAATTCTTATTGCTAAAAAATATAAGCTACCTTTGATTGTTCATACCAGAGATGCATGGGAAGAGACTTTGAAGATTTTGAAAAAACACTTCCAAGGTTCTGGAATTGCTCACCCTGGTACTATTCATTGTTTTACTGGTGATCTAAATTTTGCTCAAGAATGCATAGATTTAGGCTTTTATATTTCTTGGGGTGGAGTTTTAACTTATAAGAAGAATGAACATTTCAGAGAAATTGCGCCTAAGTTAGATATTAATAAAATTCTTCTTGAAACAGACAGTCCCTATTTAAGTCCACAAGCTTTTAGAGGCAAGCGCAACGAGCCTGGCTTTGTTAGTTGTGTGGCAGAAGAGTTGGCTAAGTGTTATGCAGTTTCGCCCGAAGAAATTGCTTCTATATCTACAGAAAATGCAGAGAGATTGTTTGGGATTTGAAGGCGTCGTCATTGCGAGGAGCCAAAGGCGACGAAGCAATCCCCCTGAGCTAGCGCGAACTGGATTGCCACGACCTCTTCGAGGTCTCGCAATGACGGCACTTGTTTTTCTGTTAGTTCTACAGTCGTTTTTACCAGTCCGTGCCAACGAACGCAGCTATGACCATTTCAGAGACTTACTTATACAAGCTAATGTCGACGAGATTATCACACGTGTGGATAAGGCTAAAGGTAAAGCCAAAGATCTTTCTTATTCATCAATGTATCTTTATTTTATTGCTTTGCTAGTAGCAGGAGACCTGGAAAGAACTGAGCTAGATCTCCAATTAGTAGATAAAAAACATAAAACTAATGATGAATTCCAAGAAATTGAAAAACACTTAAAGTTTTTTACTCAAGATTATAAGTTTGAAAACATTGCTTTAACTGATTCTGAAAAAGCAACTATTAATCTAATTAACTTACTCCCTGCTTATATTGAAAATTTTAATAAGTTTAAAAAACAACTAAAAAAAACAGACTCGTTGATTTTATCTAATGTAGAACTTAATCAGGAATTGCTTTCTAGGAGAACAGAGATTCTTGAGAATATCGATAAAATTACTGAACCAGTGCTTTATTCTCCAACAAAAATTGATTTTTTGTTAGAACTTAAAGATGATGATGCCAATAATCTTGCTTCAAAATTAGCATTAAATTTAATTGAACAAAAACGAGAATTATTATTCCCTTCAGGCTTGGATCTATATGAACTTGCTTCCGCTTATAAAGCTTTAGCTGTTCTGAGTATCTATGCAAATAAGCCGGAACAAGCAAAGCGTTATGTAGAGCTCGCTAAGGAAAGTATTTATAAGATACGTTCAATATGGGTTGTTGAAGACATCATTATTAAACGACCAATACTTAAAATTGATAAACGTGTTACTAAGTTTGGTTATCTAATACCTCAATGGTTAGTTCTGCTTAGAGAGGAATATGATGCGCTCTTGTTATAGTGAATGTAGGCGTAAACATGAAGCTAGCTTCTATGTTTAGCCGGAATGAACTACGAAACCGAGCTTAGCGAGGTTTATAAGTTAATTAGAGTCTGAAGAATTTCATCAGATGCTGAAATTACTCTAGAGTTTGCTTGTAGACCACGTTGGAAACCAATAAGTTCAGCAAATTCATTTGCTAAATTCACATTTGAAGTTTCTAATGATCCTGAAACTATAGCTGTATCGTAGATTGAAGGTGCATTACGATTGAATGGACCACCGATTACGGAAATAGCTGCTGGACCAGAGTTTGAAGACTCACCAAATTTATTACCGCTGTTGTTTGAAAGACCATCTGGGTTAGTAAAGTTAGCAATCAATAACCTACCTAAGTTGATTTTCTCAGACGAAGGTCCAAGTATTGAAATTGATCCATCGCTCTCTATAGTATAGTTTGCTGTTTCAATTTCTAAAGTTGCATCTTGTGTGTAAAGGAAATTAGGAATTTTTACAGTTCCATAGAGACTGTCTACATCACTAACTTTCATGAACTCAAAATCATCAGCTCCAACTGTTATTTCTGAACCTGACTGTACTGTTGCAGCTCCACCACCGAAGGTTAGAGTGTCACTACTTGCCGTTGTAGTATCATATTCGATGTTCGTAAACACATCTTCAAAGCTTGTTACACCTGGTTCTAATCTAATTCTTAATTGGATTTGCGCTCCAGAAGAGTTTGTAAGATTTACAGTTTGAACATTATCATATAGTTGTTGATTGGTATCTACTGCTGCTGAGAAAATACTTACTCCAGTACCAGCATTTGCATTATCAAAAGTGAAAAGCATTTTTCCATCTTCTTGTCTGCTGATTTGTAAATCACCTTCTGTTGTAGTGTTAACGCTAGTTCCGCTATCTACTAAACCACCTCTAACACTAATTTCAGAAAGTTTAGTTGCATCGAAAGCTACAGATGCTCCAGTTACGTTAACTGCTGTTGGAGTAGGAACTGCTAAGTTACCAGTATTACCATTAGTTGGTACATATGAGCTTCCTACATCTTGGTCAGAAAAGTATGAAATATTTGAGTAACCATCAACTGATTTAATTTTGCCGGTTAATGAATCATATAATGAAGCTGCAACAACTTTTGATCCATCAGCTCCAACTAAGTTTTGACTTGCATCGATCTTAAAGTGACCATCTCTAGTGTATTGTGGATTTAATAGAGTTGAATCATCATCACTCATTGAGCCAGAAACTACAAACCAACCGGCTCCTTTGAGAGCCAAGTCAGTAGCAATTCCTGTACTTTTCAAAGGTCCTTGATTCCAATTAGTACTGATATCACTGATTCTCATCCCGTTACCAACTTCTATTGGGTTAGTACCACCTCGTGATGTCGTTGGTGAACTTGC
>CAYQSL010000111.1:4140-5491 GCA_964420165.1 uncultured Gammaproteobacteria bacterium
CTGGGCGTAAAACATTGCTTATCTCTTGTTCGAAATAAACTCTGCCCGATTTAAAGCCTGTCGTATTAACGTTGGCGATATTGTTGGCGATGATATTAATTGCATTTTGTTGTGTAGTTAATGCGCCAGCTCCAGTGAATAATGATGGTAGTACCATGGTTTAAATTCTCCTATTAAAATTACCTTACTAAGTTGATTGTTGTTTCTAGAATCTCATTTGCAGTAGTTGCTGCTTTTGATACAGATTGATATGACCTTTGGAATGTAATCAAATCTGTGAAAGCGCTGCTCAGATCAGCATTAGATGTTTCCAGCGTTCCTGATGTGATAGTAGTTTCTGCTGCTGTTGTTCCAGGCATAAGAGCTGTTACAAAGTCAGGTGCACCTGAGTTCACACTTTCTTGGTAATTATTATTTCCAATATTTTGTAAACTTTGTGGATTTGAAAAAGTTGCTATTTGTAATTGATCTACTAGTTGGTATTCAGTTTCACCTTGCATTAGAGCTCTAATCTCGCCTGCTGAGGTAACTTCAAGCTTCGCATTTTGTGGAAGAGTAATTCTGCCTCCACCTGCTGAAAGAACGAAGTAACCATTTGGATCAACAAGGCTGCCAGCGCTATCAGTTAAGAAATGTCCTGCTCTTGAAAAAGCCATATCTCCCGATGGACTTTCTAAAGTGAAAAACCCATTTCCTTTAATTGCTAAATCTGTAACTTCTCCAGTTTGTTTAGTTCTACCATCAGAGAAATCTGAACTAATTGAGTTAACTGAAGTACCTGAATAACTGGTTTCACCAAAATTGCTAACAATACTTTCGAAGTTCACGCGCTGTTGTTTATAGCCAATGGTGTTTACGTTGGCTATATTTTGTGCGGTCACATCTATTCCAACTTGAATATTTTTTAGTGATGAACCGGTTGCTTTTAGTGTTTGAAATGACATAAGTATTTATTCTGGCTTTCCAGGACATTATCTGCATTTTTGGACTTTAAAGAACTTAGGCTTTTAGGGGATTTAGGGATTTCTATATGGCCTAGTTTATTGATTATTATGGGTTTTTCAATCAAAGAGACTAATGTAAAAGGCTCTTTAGCCCCCATCCCTCGATTTCATATAGGAAGAAAATTTAAAACTCTTGCAAGTACAAAGCCTATGCCAAAAGCTAAAAGCCAGGAACTGAGCCAGATTAACATGGCTGTTTTAAGATTTTTTTCTTTGATCATTATTGCTACTGTGGCAATACACGGTACAAACAAGGTTAGTACGACACAAGCTGTTATGAGTTGAGCATTATTCATTGGAATATGTAAAAGACCAAACGGAAGCCATATGTTTAGAGGCCGTAAAAC
>CAYQSL010000112.1:0-5467 GCA_964420165.1 uncultured Gammaproteobacteria bacterium
ATGTCATTTTTACTAAACATATATGGCATATATTCCTGTTTCTCTACACCAATGCCGTGTTCACCAGAAAGTACTCCGCCTAAATTAATACAGAGTTGCATCAATTCTTTACTTGCATGATGAATTCTCTCTACAACATCTGGATCTTTATCTGGGTCATAAAGAAAATTTGGATGCAAGTTCCCATCTGCTGCATGCATTACACTTGCCAAAATTAAATTATATTTGTGGGCAATCTTCTCAATACCCGTCACTGCTTCTGGAATTTTAGATCTTGGAACTACTGAATCATAGAGATACCAAAATGGTGCAATTTGTCCAAATGCAGCTACTGTGCCCTTTCTAACTTTCCAAAGAAATTTTTTGTAAGTAGGATCTTGAGTCTCTTCAAAATCAATAATAGTAAATCTAATGTTCTCAGAGAAAAGTAATTTTTTAATATCTTTGGCTTCAAGTAAAATCTCATCATTATCGCCATCAAGTTCTAGTAGTAATATTGCTTTGACGCTTTCTGGAATTCCTAAGTTAAAAGCTGAATTCACGGCTTTAATAGCACCATAATCGATCATTTCTAAAGCAGTGGGCTTGAAACCTGCTCCCATAACGCTACTTACAGCTTCAGCTGCTTCAATGACCGTGGCAAAAGAAAGCTTCATGGTGATGAATGATCTAGGAATTGCTTGTAAACGTACTAGTGCTTTCGTGGCAATACCAAAAGTACCTTCACTGCCCACAAATAATTTAGCTAGATCGATATTAGAAGTTCTTACTGTCTCACCATTAGCATCTAAAGCGCCTAGATATTTAATTTCACCTTCAGCTGTGACTATTTCTAGTCCCAGAATTTGGTCACTAGTAAGACCATGTTTGAAGCAATGGATACCACCAGCGTTTTCGGCAACGTTACCACCTATAGTGCAAGCATCCTGGCTGGATGGGTCTGGCGAAAAATGAAGCTTTGAGTTTTTAATTAATTTAGAAAGAGAGGCATTAACTATTCCAGTTTCAACTAAAGCCGTTCTATTGACTTCACTAAAACTAATTAAGCTATTCAATCTTGCAAGAGAAATTATTACTGAATTCTCTGCAGCAATTGCGCCGCCTGAAAGTCCAGTGCCAGCGCCTCTGGCTACAAATGAAATTGGCTCAGCATCTTTGTTTGAGGCATTAACTTTGTTAATTACTTGAATGATTTTGGCAACTTCTTCTGTGTTGTTAGGGAGTAAAACTAATTTAGGTTTTTGTTTGAAAAGTGAAGTTGCATCTGAGTCGTAAATTCTTAAGTCGATTTCCTTGTCGAGGATTTGATCTTTGTTGAGGAAGGTTTTTAAGTGTGAGGTTAAGTTCATATTGATTAACTTATGTCATATGCTGTCATTGCGAGCGTAGCGAAGCAATCCACACTACCAGAAATTTTATTAGTTAAGATGGATTGCTTCGTCGTTTCACTCCTCGCAATGACACGATGTCTTTTTGAAACTAAATACTAACCTCTACCAATACATGCTTGTATTTCTCAACATTGCCTTTGCAAATATTTGTATAAAGTTCCTGTAATTTTTTAGTAACAGGACCAGCTCCACCATTGCCGATGTTGTAGTGATCGATTTTACCAATGGCTGCAATCTGCGCGCCAGTACCACAGAAGAAAGCTTCTTCAGCTACATAAAGTTCTGTTCTATCAATAACTCTGCTTTGAACCTTTAAGCCAAGTTCTTTTTCAGCAAGTTCAATAATAAATTTTCTAGTTATGCCTTCAAGGATATTTTCTGTAACCGCGCTGGTAACAAGGATTCCATCACGGATGATAAATAAATTCATTGCTGAACCTTCTGCTACATGACCATCCTCAGTTAAATAAATTGCATCATCGAAGCCTGAGAGATGTGCAGTCGCTTTAGCCATAGCTGTGTTTACATAGCTACCATTGACTTTGGCACGTGCAGGAATTGCATTATCGGAAATTCTTCTCCAGCTAGAAACTTGTACTGATATGCCTTTGGTGGTATCGAGATAGTCACCTAAATCAATAGAGCTAACAGTAAAGCTATCTTCTTCACCTTCAGGTCCAATTACATTTGGACCAATTCTGATGCAAGACTTAAACCAACTTGGTCTAATGTAAGAATCTGTTTTTGGTTTGTTACGCTTTAAAAGCTCGATAATAATATCTGCCATTTCTTTTTTGTTGTAATAAGGATTTAATCTGAGAATCTTGCAGCTTTGCAGTAATCTGTCTAAATGTTCGTCCATGTGCAGAACGAAAAGCTTGTTCTTTTCAGCATTGTAGTAAGCTCTGATACCTTCAAATACAGCCGTGCCATACATAAAAGCATGGGTCATGATACTAATTTTGGCGTCAGCAAACTTTACGAAATCTCTTTCAAGAAACGCATATTCATGTAAGTTCATTGCTATTGCTTTAGCCATAATTTTCAGTATAGCGCAGTCTTATGTAGGGACTGTTTCGTTATAAAAATTTAGGTACTTGTATGCAAAGCCATTTATCTAATTGTTTACTTAAGCCAGTTTCTAAACCGATAAATAAATCTACAAATCGTTTATAAAGACCAACGCATAAATGTTGTAAATCAGAATTCGCCTCAATACTCTCTCGCATTGTAATTACATTTGGATGGACTCTTGCTTCATTGGAACTTAAAAGTAAATGCAGAGTATATCTAATCTCTTTAATAGAATCTCTTAATTGTTTTAAATTTGAAGTGTTGCAAAATTCGTTATGGTACTCTAACTCAGATCTTGCCAGATCTTCTCCAAGTGATCTATCGTTTTTTGCTTGGTTAGAACCAAAACAACTTGATAGGGTTTGTACGGCTTGAGCCAAATTTATTTCACTAAAATTTTGACTATTACAAAGTTCAAACAAAGGCATACGTAATTCACGTAATATTCGATTAAACGGGGCGCAGGATAATTGCATTTAAAGAATATTATCTCGAAAATAAGTAAATTAGCTAGTTGGACTTGCAATAATACGCAAGTCTTGATATTGTTAATATTTTATGAATGCCGGTACCGAGTTACAACCAGTGATAACTGAAACCTTTCCAAAATTATCAGCTTTTTGGAAATCGGTTCAAAATAGCTTTAATGAAAATAATACAAGCTTCACTGGTGATTTTAAAAAATTAAATTCCGATGAGATGAAATTATTACATCATCCTTTTGCCGTGAATAACGGCATGTCAGAAGTTCAAGTAGAAGGCAGTGGTGTTGTGACAGCTGATATACAGCCTAATCTAAATCATATAAATGCATATGACAGTGTACATGGAGGCTGGACTGCGACTATGAGTGATTCAGCAATGGCAGCAGCGGCACAAACTTTGGCACAACCAGGTAAGGTTGCTGTTTCTGCTGAAATAGCTCTGCAAAAATATCAAACGGAAATAATCCCTGGAGAAAAATATAAAGTTACCGCTAAGGTATTAAATCCTGATCATCCAAATCCAACTGTTATCTCAGTTGTTAAAAATCAAAACGGTGAAATAGTTTCATCATCATCAGGTAAATTTACTTACGTTAAAAAAGGAGTAGCATGATAAATAGTTTTGCAACAGCTCCTAATTATTTACTTTTTCAACCTCAGTTAAATGCCACTGTCACTCGTCTTGAGGATAGAAAAACAATGTTTTCAATTAATGATGAAAATTTTGAATCAATACTTGGAGAATATATTAATAACAAAGAAATTTCAATATCCTATTCTCCAGCAGGAGGGGATACTGATGATGGTATAAAAATAGAAGTTACGAATGGACCTGTTTTAGGAGTACCTTTACTTTCAGATAACGATAAATTAGCAGAAGAGCTAGATATAATTTTTAAGGCAATATCTTTAGCGGAGCCTTTAAGAATCAAAACTCAAAGGAAGAAATATTCAGAGGAAGATGCTCCAGATTTTAGAGAAACAATATTTTTAAAGAAGATGCAAGAATACCTTCAACTAAAACCCTCCGTGAATTGTTTGAGAAATTTATTTTTACCTCCTGTTTTACCGAGTAGTAAATTTTCAGCTATTACAGCAAAGAATGAATTAATCGCCTAATTTTGATTTGATTTGTAAGTTTAGAAATGCTTGATAAGCTAGAATCTTAGTTAATGAAAACAAATTCTTTGTATTTAACTTATGGCATTTTAATTGCAGCTTTGGGACTAACAGGTTTTTTACTCACTCATGCTAAATCAGCTTTAATTAGTGGTCTTGCAAGTGGCGCAATACTTGTAGTTTTGAGCTTCTTTATAGAAAAATCTCCAGTTGCAATGGCAGCAAAGATTGTAAATTTTCTTTTGATTGGAGTTTTTGGCTGGAGAACATGGACTGCATTTGCAGCATTCCAAGCAGGTAATCAAGCGAAGCTTACTCCTTTAATTTTGCTTAGTGCAATGGCTTTAATTAGTTTAATAGTTTTTGTTTCTAATTTGCAAAAATCAAATTAGTTTTCATTTTTTAAATGGGACTTTACGCACTGATTTACTTCCACTTAATCGAACAACCTGCCGATGGCAATTGCTCAAAACCAACTTGATCTTTAGTTGAAAGGTCTTTAATAGCTCTTTCTAAGTCTTCAAAACGCGCATGGTAAGCAAGTTTGTACTCACCTTGCATACGTTTATAAACAAAAATATCAGGCGTGCAGACTGCTCCAAAATCTTTAGCTACAGTTTGAGATTCATCAAATAAATATGGAAAAGTAAATTTGTGTCTCTTAGCAAATGTTTGCATATTCTCAGGACTATCTTCTTCTCGATAATCAGGGTCGTTGGCTGAGATGCTTATAAAATCGACCGAGTCTTGAACATGTTTTGCCAAACTAGAAAACTGGTCAATGATTCTAACTACATAAGGACAATGATTACAGATGAAAGCTATTACAACAATGTCTTTAGTCAGATCTTTGTTAGAAACTTTTTTACCATTTATGGTGTTCGATAAATTAAAGCTCTTCATTGAATCGCCGTAGTTGAGCTGATTTGATTCTAGGAGTACCATAATTAGATTAATGAATATACTTCATTTATAAATTTAATGAGTAGAGTCATAAGAACAAAACCTAAAGCTAAAGGCAATAACAAGTAAATCAAAATCACCTTGCGCTTACGTATTGAGCAAATAGTAGAAAGTGCAATGAGATTGAGATTGAAAACCCAGATGCTAATAAAGATTCTAAGTAAACTGGCGATAATTGGATTGTTTTCAGCAAGCACTTCTACTGGTGAAATAAAAATCAAAGGTAAGGATGCGTAACCCAAGATACCAACTGTTTTCCAATAATCTTGTCCTGGAAGAATAAAAATATAGGCATTTAAAAAGATCAGACTTGAAAAAAATAACCAAGCGACTAAAGCACCTATCGTTCCTTGTACACTTAAATTTTTACTAAAAGCTGTAGCAATTATGACAATTGACATTCCCTGAATAAAAATGCTTGGGCTATAATTTATC
>CAYQSL010000113.1:0-507 GCA_964420165.1 uncultured Gammaproteobacteria bacterium
AAAGTTACTTATAACAAAATGCATGGCTACTTCATTGAAACTTCCAGACTCAATGAAAGTAAATTACCAGAAGAATATGTAATCAAGCAAACCATGATGAATACTGTGCGTGCAGTGACTCCCGAACTAAAAGATTTCGAAGAAAAAATCACTCATGCAGAATCAAGACGTAATGGACTTGAGTATAGAATTTTCTCTGAACTCAGAACCACACTTGCTCCTAAAGCTCACACCATCAAGAATCTAGCTCAATACATTGCAAGCCTGGATGCTTTACTTTCACTTACTAGTCTTGCAGTAGAAAACAATTACACATGTCCGGAGATCAACAAATCCTTAGATCTAAATATTCAAGACGGCAGACATCCTGTAATAGAAAAGAAACTAAAGCTTGGTGAATTTGTTCCAAATGATCTTCAGCTTAACGATGAATGCAAAATCAATATACTTACTGGTCCTAACATGGCAGGTAAAAGTACATTTATGCGCCAGAATGCTTTAATCATC
>CAYQSL010000113.1:517-5438 GCA_964420165.1 uncultured Gammaproteobacteria bacterium
AAATTGGTTTAGTGGATAGAATTTTTACCCGTATAGGAGCCAGTGACAATCTAGCTTCTGGACAATCTACATTCATGGTAGAAATGACTGAAACTGCAAGCATACTTAATGGTATGAGCGAAAGAAGTTTTATAGTACTTGATGAAATCGGCAGAGGTACTAGCACTTACGATGGCGTAGCCATCGCTTGGTCTATAGTTGAACATCTTGCTAAAACAACTAAAGCTCGTACCATATTTGCAACTCACTATCACGAGCTAGCTAATTTAGAATATCTTTTTCCTTGTATAAAGAATTTCCAAGTTCTAGTTGTTGAGAATGATAGCCCTCATGCAAAATCAAAAATTGAATTCCTTCACAAGGTGGCACCCGGCTCTGCAGACAAAAGCTATGGAGTTGAAGTAGCCCGCCTTGCAGGTCTACCTAAGTCAGTAATCGACAGAGCTAAAACTATCAACAACCAATTACAAATGAGTCGTACTAAGAACCTTGGTGGCAGCAAAAAATCTTTGGATATTAATTTCAAGCAAGCCATTGCTGATGATGGTTCTATTGATTTTGAGAAACTGCCATTATTTGGCGCATAATCAAGTAAAATAAGTAGTGCATGCAAAACTTTGATTTAAAATCTGGACTAAAAAACTTTGGTTCAACTTTTCTTTGGGGCAATTCAGTAGCCTTAGCCTGGACTTGGGGAATCGGTTTATTTTTCTCAGTACAAGTTGCTATTCAATTTGGCTTTAGAGCATTAATTATATTTGCAACTATTGATGCAATTGGACTTACTCTGTTCGGTGTAATCAACGGCTGGATTGCAAAAAAATATTCTAGTGCAAATGACTTTGAAACTAAGTTCCTAGACAAAGCTAAGCATTTCAAACTGGGTTTTCTTTTCTATCAATTCTTAGCTATCACTCTTACTCTCTATGCATGTTTCAAATATGTGACTTTACCTTTAGGTATTCTTTCGGTTTTAGTTGCTGGAGTATTTTTTGGAGCAACTATATTTTTAGGCGAAGAGTTTCCTATACAGAAAATCAAATATAGTCATGCTATTTGTGGTGTTTTGATATTAACAGCTCTATTGGTTTTAATTAATTCAGAAATCTTCAATCTCAAGTCCCTATTCTCTGCCGCAGTCTCTACAAACGACTTTGGCGTGACTGCACAAATTGCCATTAACAAAAATTTCTGGTCTTGGCTCGATCCCTTCTGGAATTTCCATCCTTTCTATACTTTCAATTCTGGTTTTTCAGAACTAATGTTTTGGATTCCTATTTTCCTAGGTTTTCTTTGTGGTCCTTGGTTAGACTTACAAAACTGGCAAAGAGTAATTCAGATCAAGAAAGAACATCTCTCACCAACAATGGCTTACATTATCGGTGGCACACTTTTCTGGGGAATTCTTATGGCTGATGGCATGATTGCTATTGCCTGCTTTGAGCAAGGCTTTGACTTCCTTCCAGAATTAGTTCTTCCAATAACCAATATTGAACCAACTGATTTACTCTATTCATTCAAGACCGTTATAACTACAGTACTTAGCGCTGACATGAGATCAGCTTACTTACTTGCTTTCTACTTAGTTTTTATTGGAATTTCAGCATTGACTACTTTTGACAGTGGCTACATCGCTTACAAATGGTATGCAGAACATTTAATCAAAGATTCTAAGAGTATTGTTTTCTCATTCATTCCAACTAAATTCATGAGTTCACCAATACCGGGATTTTTACTTTGTATTACTACTGCAATTTGTACTTTGCATTTTACAGAGATCGGGAAATTCATTAGCAAGTTTGATTCAAGTTTAGAAAAATTCTTCCGTATAGAACTTGAATACTACCTTGCATTCTTTGCTGCATTCTTTACAATTTACGCTGTAGTTTTCTATAGAAATATTGCAGATCCAAAGAGAGAACAGATCTTCTCTGCCCTAAAACTCTTTGCTACAGCGCTTTGCAGCTTGGCAGCTTTTGGCATAGGTTATTTCGGTGAAAACTTTATCATTATGGCTTGCGGCTCAGCGATTCCATTTATATATGGTTGGTTTATGTTTGCGAAACAAGAAATTATTCTTGGTAATCCAGCAGAGCCAATTAATAGTACAAATGTTAGTCCTAAATTATTAGCTCCTAATGCTGGTGGCACAGTAAGTTTAGATAGTCCAGCAAACACAGAAGCAATCAGAAGTATCAACATCACAGAACTCCCTCCTGGAGCTAAACCTGTAAGCATCAAAGGCTGTTACTTTAAAGATGGCTGGTTTGTGCATCACTTCATTCCTACTTACCAAGACACTAACTCTGTGGGAAATATTTACTTTGCAATGTACTTACTTTGGGTTGGTAAAACTCGTGAATTATTCTTCATGAATGCCATGCCAGATTTCGATCCTAAGACATCTGAGTTCTTGATTCTTACTCGTAGTATTGATCACAAGTTTCTTAAAGAGATCAAAGAGTTCGATGAAGTAAGTATTGAAATTAAAATCTCTGATTACAATCGTAAATTTGTAACTTTAGAGCACCGCATCGTAGACCTTCATGGCGATATAGTCGGCAAAGGCAAACAAGTACTTATGTTTGTAAACTCTAAGACCTATGCACTTATAGACCTTCCAGAAGCTGTACAAAAGGTTTATATGCAGTATGTTGCAGACGTTAAAGACGTTAAATTTCAAAGGTAAAGCCAGTCTTGACATTATTATCTACAGGGTGTTATAAGTAATGGGATTATGATTTCTGTAAGCAATGGCGCTGATTTAGTTAAAAGAACAAGAATTAGTTCACTTGAAGAGTTTAAGAGAAAGATTCAAGATAGGAGCCAAGGTTTTAATGAATTTGACAATTCTACTTTTGTTGAAACAAGGAGTAATCCTTCTTCTTTAGCTGCAGCAATCCAAATTGGTGGTAGTGGGATTCAAGTTGGAATTACAGGCTTAAAACCTGATAACGAAGTCTCAATTTTTGAATTACCTCAATTCAAAAAAACAAATGGAGAAACAAATTTTGACGTACAAGTACAGAATGCCAAAGATAATTATGAGAACTTCAAAGTACTCGCGCAAATAATAGAATTTGTTGGCAAACATGCACAAGAACTTGGTCAAGAAAATTTTGATGTAGATATTGGTGTTGCTGGATTTGATGCTCATAATCCTCCTAGCAATATGGGGGAAGAAACTAAAAAGAAAGCCAAACTAGCTAGAGAAGGAGAATATTTATTAGCAAATGTTCCACTTCATGCAGATGATGGCAGAGGCATAACTAACTTTTTCAATCCAAAAATTTTATTTACTGAAGAGCTTAGAAATAGTTCTAATGGATTCTCTTTCAAATCAGAGCAAGGGAAGATTGCTTCAAATACATTTAGAATCAATGGCAGTATTTTAAATGACACAGTTACTCTTGCTTGTTCACATACAGAAGGTTTACAAAAAGGCGACTCATCAGTTGGAGTAGTCTGTGGAACTGGCTTTAACATGGGTATTGCAAAACGCTTTAATGGAATTGGCTTTGATGATCTACAATGTGCCAACTTAGAACTTGGTCACTGGCCAGTAGTTGCTGATGCAGCTTACCTAAGCCCCTTTGATATTCCATTTGTAAAAGAGGGCAGATTACTTAACCAAAACGAAAGAAATGAATTAGTTAAAACTAAATCACCTGAGAAACTTTTCTCTGGGTCTAATCCCAAAGAAGCGCGTAGTATTAAAAATATTTTGATCAATATTAGAGATCTAGCTAACTTACCAAATGATCGAACAATTGATCAAATAGGCATCGGGATTAATTCTAATGAAGCAAAAGAAGCTATTGCACAATTAGAATCTGACAAACCATTAGAGGAATATTCTGATATAGATATTGAAAAAGTATTAATGCTATCAACACCTGTTACAGCACAAGTTTTTCTTAAAAAACTTTATTTAAATTATTTCAACCGCTTAGGCATGTTAATCGGAGAAACTCTTAACAAACAGTTTGCTGATAATACTAAGGCTATAAATTTCACCGGTTCATATTTTGTCGAACCAATGAAAAAACTTCCAGAAGCTGATCTATTCTTTAGAAAGGGTCTTGCCAAAGGTTTAAATAAACAATCCGCGGATGATATTAAAATCAACCTTACTTCTCGCGAAGAAATGGACGGCATGGTCACTATGATCAAAACCAAAGCTAATGCTGAGTCTAAGAGAAGAATTGAAGCTTTAGCCGCAATGAACCGTGCAGTTCAAGCTGGCGCCTAACCTTTAGCTTTTCTGAATATTTCAAATGCTAACATACATAATGTTCTTTGCATGAAGGCTTTGCCATTAATAAAGTACTGTGCACGAACTAAGAAGTTAAAAACTTCGAAACAACAAAAAGGAGAAAGCAAATGGCTGCAAAAGTTCAAGATCTAGGTGTATGGGGTACTAAAGTTGGTATGACCCAAGTCTTCGATGAAGAGGGAGACGTAGTTCCAGTTACTATTATTCAACTGGCTGATAACGTTATTACAGAAATCAGAACTAAAGAAAAAGACGGTTACAGTGCTGTTCAAGTTGGTTCATTCCCAACTAAAACTCACAGAATGACTAAACCTGAGCGTATGAATTTAGAGAAAAGAAATCTTCCTCTATTCAGAAATCTTAAAGAGTTTAGATGTCACGAAGCAGTTGAAGGTTTAGCAGTAGGCGAAGCTCTTAACTTAGAAGAATTTTTTAAAGACCTCAAGAAAGTAGATATCAGAGGTACATCAATTGGTAAAGGTTTCCAAGGTGGTATCAAGCTTCACAACATGACTGTTGGTAGCAGAAGCCATGGTTCTAAATCAAAACGTATCATCGGTTCACTTAGTGCTGGTACAACTCCAGGACGTGTTTACCGCGGTAAGAGAATGCCTGCGATGATGGGTAATCATGCAGTAACTCTTA
>CAYQSL010000114.1:0-5432 GCA_964420165.1 uncultured Gammaproteobacteria bacterium
AAATTTCAAGAACATGATCATCATTGGCATGGGTGGATCTGGAATTAATACTTTGGTTCTAAGAAATGCACTTTATGAAAACACTCCTTTGAAAAACAAAAAATCAAATATCAAAGTTCTCGTACAAAACAATCTAGATGCAAGCTCTATGCTCGCCAAGTTAGAAGAAACTCAAGACTCAATGAAGGAAACTCTTGTGGTAATAATTTCTAAATCTGGAGACACGGATGAAGTTAGACGCAATCTATCTACGCTCATTGATTTCTGGGCTAGTAAACTTTCTCTCGAGAAAGCTTTAGAATATATTGCCAAAAATTCTTTGATCATTACTGAGCCACCAAGAGAAGGTAAGAGTAATTTCCTTCACAACTTCAGAGCTGAAATCAAGTCTAAGATTGGGACTGAGATGGCATACCTGGAAAACGATCCCAACATAGGTGGAAGATTTTCTATGTTCTCTCCAGTAGGTATGTTTAGTGCTGAAGTAATGGGACTGAATACTGATGAATTAATTGCTGGTGCAAAAAAAGCTTTCAATGATTTTGTAAGCGAGAGTTTGGAAAATAATCCAATCGCACAACTTTCAATTTTAGATATTTTACTTTTTAGAAAAAGTTTTCAAAATCGCTACAGCATGGTTTACTCGGATTCACTTGAAGGTTTGAATAAATTCAGAGCGCAACTCAAAGGTGAATCACTCAACAAAAACGGCATCGACTCTACTGTCCATGTGGCTGGAGTTGGTACTGTAAATCATCACTCAGACCTTGAGCTATTACTCAAGACTGACAACAAAGTAATTCTTGAGCAAGTTTATTTCCGCGAGCCTGCTTGCGATCACACCAATCTAGCTCCATTAGAGTGTTTGCAAGATCTTAAATCAAGCTCTAACCACGAATCATTGATTGCAAATCACATCAACCCACTTTGCGTTTATCTCCAAGAGAGTAAAGCACCAGTCACTCAACGTATCATCGCTAAACAAAACGAAACTTGTGTATCTTACTTCTTAATGCAAGATATGCTAAACACAGTGGTGCAAGCTGGTCTGCAAGATGAACTTGGCAAAAACGAAAAACTAGACCTTGCTATTAGGCAATGGGAAGTTGAAAAATATAAAAAATCAGTTAAAGCTAGAAAGAATTAAAGCTATTCTTTGATTTCTATATATTCGTAATTGAGTCCACGCTCATCTTTAAACGCTTTTACAATCAGCATTCTATCTAAATAGAATTTGTGGATAAAAGGTACTTTAAGATCACGCAATTCAACTAACTTAGGATTAGCTTTTTCTGATTCAGGGATTCTTGCCAAAATCAAACTTGGGTCACATTTAATACTTTGCACAGAAGAGCAAGCTTCTTTAATAGTTTCTCGCATCTCTAGCTTCATAATTTCATGTGTTCTAGGCACATCCATGCGCGGATCTTTGATACAAGCTATATCAAATTTACACTCAAGTGTTTTAGCTGATTGATTACTTGGAAGTAATAAAATCTCTTTGAGTTCAATAATCATCGGGAAGTATTTCAAGAAAATTTCTTTTTTTAGCGATTTCCTGAAATGCTCTATATCCAAATCATTACGCATTTTGAAAAAGTCATGGAAGTTTATAAACCAATTTTTTGGATCAGTCCATTGAACTTTACCCATCTCAGGTTTTTCAATGCTTTTAAATACATCTAAGATTTCTGGCGGCATCGGAGCTCCGATACACATCATTATTAAATGAGGATTTGGTGCCGGCTTATTCATATCAATTTAAAAAACTTTCTAGTGATCTAGACTTTATCTCTTCTTTAACTTTTGAAATAAATTCAGAAATTTCCATAGATACTTGGTGTTCTCCACGACGTGAGCGAACATTTATTTGATTAGTTTCCATTTCCTTATCTCCGATAACTAACATATATGGGATTTGTTTTTCTTGAGCATCACGAATTTTGTAATTCATTCTCTCAGTTCTAAAATCTACTTTAGCCCTAATATCATTATCAATCAACTCATCACAGATTTTTTGGCAATAATCATTGTGTTTATCACTGATTGGGACAATCATTACCTGATCTTCACAAAGCCAAGTTGGGAAAGCACCAGCAAAATGCTCAATCATAATCATAGAGATTCTTTCCATAGATCCAAAAATCGCTCTATGAATCATTACAGGCTTTTCCGTTTCATTAGCAGCATTTGTATATTCAAGCTTGAAACGATCTGGTAAATTAAAATCTAACTGAATAGTTGCACCTTGCCAAATTCTGCCAAGAGCATCTTTAAGTTTGAAGTCAATCTTAGGACCATAAAAGGCACCATCACCAGGATTAAGCTCGTAGTCTACATTAAGTTCTGAAAGTGCTCTCTTCAGACCAGTTTCAGCAAAATTCCATAACTCATCTTCTCCAATTGCTTTTTCTGGTTTAGTAGAAACTTCAACAGTAAATTCAAGACCAAGAGTTCCATAGATTTTTTGAATCAATCTATATACTCCTTGGATTTCAGCTACATACTGATCTCTAGTACAAAATATATGTGCATCATCTTGAGTAAAGCCACGCACTCGCGCCAGCCCATGAACCGCTCCACTAGCCTCATTGCGGTACACAGTACCCATCTCTGCCATACGGATCGGCAAATTACGATAGCTATGTTTTGAATTACCAAATATCAAAACATGGAAAGGGCAATTCATTGGCTTGAGTACATACTCTTGTTCATCCACTTTAAGTGAGTACATATTATCCTTGTAGAAAGAGTTGTGTCCAGAAATATCCCAAAGCTCAGACTTAGCAATATGCGGAGTTACTACAAATTCATAACCAGCTTTACGGTGTTCTTTTTTCCAAAAATCTTCAAGCTCTTGCCTAAGGGTTGCAAGCTTACTATGCCAGAAAACCAAGCCTGCTCCAGCAAGTTCATGTTGCGAGAATAAATCCATTGTACGCGCAAGCTTGCGGTGGTCTCTTTTCTCTGCTTCTTCTCTACGGTGCAAATATTGCTCTAGCTCTTCTTCAGTCCACCACACGGTTCCATAAACACGCTGCATGACATCGTTCTCTTCTTTACCACGCCAGTAAGCACCAGAAACATTAGTAAGCTTAAGAGCTTTAATAAATTTAGTATTTGGCAAATGCGGTCCAGCACAGTGATCCGACCAAACTTTCTTACCATTATTATCTACGAAGTAATATTCCGTTGGATTAGAATCTCTATGCTCTTGAAGAAGCTCGGCTTTATAGATTTCGCCAGAAGCCTTATACTCAGCTAGTTTGCCTTCTACATCTTTTACATCTTCACGCACTATATCAAAAGCACCTGAAGCAAACTTTTTCATTTCCTTTTCAAGATCAATTAAATCTTCATCAGTGATTTTGTGATCATCAATTCTGAAATCATAGAAGAAACCATTTTCAGTAGAAGGTCCTACGCCAACTTTTGCGTTAGGAAATTTTTTCTGTACTACTGCTGCAAGGATATGCGAAGTAGTATGTTTGAGAACGTCATAACTTTTTTTATCACCAATACAAACAATCTTTACTTCATCGTTGTCTTGTAGTTGAGCACTAAGATCTTTAAGCTCACCATTGACATCTAGTGCCACGGCTTTTTTAAGTAAAGAAGATGAAATTGATTTAGCTAAGTCATAGCCGGTTGTACCTTGAGGAATTTCTTTAGAGCTGCCATCAGGCAATTTGATTTTAATTAGTGAATTCGCCATCATCTCAATATTCATAAGCTCTTATAATAAGGCGTCATATCGTCACTTTCCACTTTTTAAAGCTATTTTACACTTTCAAGACTTTTCCAGCGTCTTATTTAGGTTAAGGTGGAAAGTGGAGGTACGACCCCAATGGGTGAATCAATGCATATTGACAAACAGCCAGCTAGCGATTAAGATAATGTTCATGATTGGTAACTTACATGCTTTAGGAAACGATGAACTTAATCAAGTAGCTAGTGCGGCCACCGGCTCAGAGCAAAAAAATTTAGTTGCACCGAAATTGCCTATCGAGTCAGTATTTGCCGCACTTAATGCAAGTCGCTTTGAAGAGGGGCATTACAGCTTTAAAATACCTTTTGAGAATGTCGAATTTGAAATTTATGGCTCTCCAGAGAGTAAACCCTTTTTAACAATTAACGTAAGAACAGAAGGCGCAATTAAGTACACACCAATAGGACATCCTTTAAATCCAATCCCTGAGAGCAAAGTCACTGACGAACATAGATCTCAAGTTGAAGCATTAATGAAACAACTTTTGCAAGGGATACCTGATATTATTCATAAAACTCGTGATCTAACAGCAAGAGAACTAGCCAAAGAAGAAAATTAAAAAACTTTAATTACGTAAAGTCTTGTTTATGTTCCCTTAATGTTTTATAATTATTTAATAATAAATGAGGAGGTTTGGTTAAGGTAAGGCTCTAGCTTATAGGTGGGTTTGTCTTGGAAGGGAAGAGGACCGAATTTCTCAAAAAAATCAGCAATAGACAAGCCCCACCTAAGCAGAGTGAATCAACCTTAAATCAAATCCAAAAAGTTTTTCTTTAGGGACAAAAAAGGAGTGGTATTTCAAACACTCCTTTTTTGTTGTTTTGATATTAAGTCGTCATTCTCAACCCGAAGGGTTGGGAATCCAGAAGTTACCGTAACTTTTCAGTAGGCTGGGTCCCCGAATCGCTATCCCCTTCGCTAAAGCTACGAGGACAAGCTACGATCCGAGGATGACAGCGATAGGCTTAAGGGTTTAAATATGGATTACTAAGTGGTTGTGTCTGGTAATACTGTCCACCACTTTGCGCAGTAGGATCAGTGAAATTGCCATAACCACTAGTTGGTGGAACATAGGTTTGTGATTGTGGAGCAGTGCCAGTAGCTTGAACTGGTTGATCCAAAATGAATGGTAGAGAAGTTCCAGAGTCAACTGTAACGTCTTGGCCTTTTTGGAAAGCGCCGCCGAGTAAACCTACAGTAGCACCGATACCAGTACCGATTGCAGTACCTTGACCTTTACGTCCACCACTGATAGCACCGCCGACTAAGCCAGAAAGTGCACCAGCACCGGCTCCTACAGCAGTAGTTTTAATTAGATGTGAAGTTCTACCGCCATTAGCTTTTAATTCAAAACTTGCTTGATCCATAGTTGCAGATAAAGGAATCATTCTGCCATTTGGAGTAATGACATTAGTAAGTCTTAAATCCATTCTGCCAGCTTCTATTTTAGAAAAATCTAAAATATCATTAATAACATCCAATAAGCTGTTTGCAGCACTGTTCATTTTTTTCAAAAACAGGCGTTGCCGCGAATCCAGCGTCGTTTGTGACAGCATTTTGCAAATCACAATAATAGCATTCATCGGCGTCCTGATTTCATGACTCATATTCGCCACAAAATCGCTTTTTGCCTGACTTGCCGCTTCTGCCTGTTGTTTGGCTA
>CAYQSL010000115.1:0-5405 GCA_964420165.1 uncultured Gammaproteobacteria bacterium
CTTACTTGCAATATTTTCTTATTCATCTTCTGAGTAAGAATCTCAATTTTAAAGGCAATAGATTCCAAATCAGTTCTATCAATTTCAGGTTCTTTAATTTTCGCTTCTAATTGATTTTTAAGTAAAACCAATTCCGCGCCTAATGAATTCAGGGACTCCAAAACATTGACATCAATTGCGATAGTGCTTTGTTCTTGTTCAACTTCCGTTTTAGCGGTATTTAAACTCTCTAAAGCCTTCATCTGCAAAGGACTTAGTTTAGCTTTCGGCTTAGCTGCATTATTCGCACGAATATCCTCTAATTGCTTTTTCAAATCATCTGAAACTGCAAAAAATGAATCTATCAATTTATTATCGATAATGTTTTTTGTACGCTCTATTTCATTTTGCTCCATTAATGAGCTAAAAGTATTTTCAGTATTATGTACTAAATTCTGCAAATCAGGAAAGGAGAAATATCCAGCCATTCCTTTAATCGTATGCATTCGTCTATAAGCAGATTGCAGGAGCTCCAACTTACTAGGTTCTTTTTCTAATTGCAATAATTCAGAATCAAAAGCAGTTATATTGCTTTGAGTTTCACTAATAAATTGTTCAAGTATCTGCTCTTCCCCCATTCCTGCTCCTATGCTCCATTAAAAGCCTCAGCCAATTTTTTACATTCAAAAATCAGCCATGAATTAAATTCCAAAGCTTCAAGCTTATGTGCTTTAAGCAAATTACGATCGATAGTTTCTTCAATATCATGATAATCAAGACATTCAGCATTCACTATTGATAAAGCTGTATAAATGATAGTATTCACTTGTGAAAAGTTTGAATCAGTCAAAGGCAATCCTTGACTAGCAATGATTTGAATAATCGCCGTTGGCATTTTATAAGTTTTAGCAATCTCACAGGATAAATCTAAACTATTAATGCCAAAAATTCTTTTCTCTTCAGCTAGCAACTCTAGATATGGAATATCTAGCTTTATTTCAGAATATTGCTGTGGATAAAATGTTTTAAAAACCATTTGCCCGAAATTACACATTAGAGTAGCTATATAAATGTCACTTGCATAGCGTGGATCGTAACCATGGCGCTCAGCAATTGCCTTAGCAAAAAATGCACTCAAGAGACTTTTTTGCCACAATCCTAAATTTAGAAAAACTTTTCTTGCGGTTATTACAAAAATTAGATCACGCAAACCATGCTGACCTAGAATTTCTATTGCATGTTGAGTACCAGAAGGATGTGCACGAAAGGAAAACGTAGCTGATTTAATATATTTAAATAAATTTGCATAAATTACTTCATCACTTTCAGTAAGTTTGACTATTTCCTGCCTGGGTGTATCGATATCACCAAGTTTATGAATTAGCTCAACAGCAACGGGTGAAATAGTAGCAAGATCATCCAATTTTGCAAGAAAATTTTCAGTAGTTAATTGCATCGATTTAAATACAATGTTCCCTTTTGCATCAAGTTCTATCAAGATAATGGGTATAAGGAGAACAAGTGGGGGGAAATGTATACCAGTAAATCATTTTTTACACTAGGTATTACTAGCTTTAACATTGTTATCGGCTTATTAATGCTTTTATTTGCAGCTTGGTTTATCACAATTAACTACGAAAAGATTTCACAAGTTTTAAAAGCAAAGTTAGCAGAAAGTTTAAATCGCTTATTCAATGGTGTTAACAGCCAACCTCTTTATAAAGTTTTTTATGGATTCAATCATGCAAACACTAATGCCTGGGTGAATTGGATCAAGACTCAGAATGAAAGACAGCAAGAAAGGGCGTTTACGAGGCTAGCTGAGTATCTACAAGAACCACCTAATGAATTAGGCTCTATTACAGTTGAGGTAATCAAAGCCGTACTTGCCTTTGAACATGAACAAAGTTATGAAGTACTAACACAACTACTAAAGAACACTGGTACTAAATGGGGACAATATCGTGTACTTGCCTTGTTCTATGAAGAGACTGCCATTGCTATTGTTAAACTAAATCCTGAAGAAGCTAAAAAATTCTTACTTAATGAACTTAGTGCAATAAAAAAAATTACCGACATGGATGGGATTAAAAGCAGCATACTGACTGCATTAACACACCTAGAAGACAAGAAGGATTTAATTTCTACTTTCACTAGTATTTGCATTGATAGCCAGCAGAGTTTTCAGATTCGCAACAAAGCAATCTTAATCATGGAAGAAACTTGTGAAGAAGATGAATTCTATTCTTTTATAATCAATCTATTTTTAAAAATTCAGACGGCTCAAAACCTCAATAAAGATGATTTAGATATATATAACTTAATTCTTGAGCACATGGTTCGTGCATTCGCGCAAGAAAAACACAATAAAGAGATTTGGGATCTATGGTGCAAAGCTCTTCCTAATAAGCTTGTAGGAATTAACACTGCAGAGAGCTTAGCAACAAAAATAAAAAGCCCTGAATTCATTATAGATAGAGCAAAATTAGAATATTTATTGAAATTAGACATAGGGCTAAAAGAAATCTTCATTCAAGCGCTGGCACAGAGATTTAATTTCAGTACAGAAGAATTAGCTCTAATAAAAGAAGCCGAACAAAATCAAAACTTATTAGAGAAGTATGTCGTCAGAGATCAAATTATCAAAATTCACGAGGACTTCGTACAGCACTCTCTACCAACGATTCTTGAAGCCAACTATACAAACTTTGCGAATCAAGCACAAAAATCTAAAAGCAAGATGCTATTAATAACAGGCAAAAGTGAGATTGAAAAAATTTACTATGCTGAATTATTAGCAAAAGAATTAAAAAGGAAATTTATCTACCTTAATGGAAGCACACTAATTCTTTCACCAGACAAAATGAATGAAATATTGCCATTGATCAATGACAATCAAAGTTACCTAATATACATAGAAAATATTTTTGAAATATTAAAAGACTCATTAAATACGAATCAAGTAGAAAATAATTATCGTATAGAACAATTCAATAAGATTTTATACAAATTACAACACAATCCTAAAGCTATAGTACTTACAACTATACCTATAGACCTTGTTGACATTTACGACAATCACCCTGAACTAGCAGCTTTAATCAAAGACTTACCTGATGAGCGTTTTAGCACAAATATAGACATGGGCGCAGCTAATGCACGTTTCAAACAAAAAGTTTACTCACATTATGAAATTCAATTGCGTGATAATAGAGATTTTTCAGCATTAAAACTAGAAGAACTTTTATACAAAACAGAAGATATGAGCCCAATTGAATTTGTAGATTATTTTCTACAATATTTACGAATTTCATTATTAACAGAAGGGAAACTATTACCTTTGGGAAGCTCTGAGAATAAAGTAGAAAAGGAATTGGTCTAAAAAAGTGGAAAAGAAAGAAACAAGAGTAAAAAGAGATATTGCAAAAAGAAGTCGTGAAGTTTTTACCGGCTATCGAAGCAAGATTTATTACAAAACCGACTTAGCCTTCATTATTCTACTGCTTGCAGAATGGATAGCCTCGATTCTGACTGCATTGTATGTTTCCCCACAAACGTGGATCGGAGCTCAAAGCTCAGTTCATCTACATGTTTATATCGCAATATTTCTAGGTGGAGCTATTTGCTTACTACCTTGCATTTTCTTCTTCTTCAAGCGCGGAGAAGCTGTTACTAGAATAACTATAGCCATATCTCAAATGCTTTTCTCAGCGCTATTGATTCATTTAACTGGTGGAAGAATAGAAACACATTTTCACATATTTGGTTCACTGGCATTCTTAGCACTCTACCGTGATAAAAGTGTTCTTTACACAGCAGCAGCAGTCACGACACTTGACCACATTATTAGAGGTTTATATTATCCACAATCAGTATTTGGAATCATTAATGCTGAAGAATGGCGCTGGATGGAGCATGCAGGTTGGGTTACATTCGAACTAATATTCTTAATATATACAGTAGGCAGACAGCAAGAAGAAATGAAACTGATGGCAAAGAAACAAGCTGAAATGGAACTATTCAACCTAGTTATGGAACGTGGTGTTCTTGCCCTATCTGAAGAAGTTAAATTACAAATTCACAACATTAACGATACTGTAAATGACATGGTAGAAAGTACCAAGAAAATTCTAGGCAATACCAGAGACACTACTCTATCAACACTTAATGATTCACACAAAACTAATGAACTCGTTGGCAACATTAGGAACTGGAGTACAGAGATCAGTAAAGTTATTGATGTAGTTTCCAATATTGCAAGTCAAACTAATATTTTGGCACTCAATGCCGCAATAGAAGCTAATCGAGCAGGAGAAGCTGGCGAAGGCTTTGCCATAGTTGCCAAAGAAGTTAAGGATTTAGCTACAAAAACTAGCGATTCAACAAATATGATTGGTGAAAAAGTTATTTCAATGAAAGATGAATTGAAATCAACTACAGAAATGTTAGTTAAAACTTCCGCTTCAATTGGAAATATTTCATGTTTAATTGAAGAATCCGTAGTGATGCAAAGCAGCTCTAATGAACTTATCAATTCTGGTATTAGTAATGTAAGCTCTAAGCTAAGCGATCTTCTGGTAAACATTCATTTAATGAAGGGTTTTATGAGCACAGTAAATAAAGAGGACATGAGTTATTACTACACTATGTTGTAATTAATCAATGGAAACCATTTTATTAATTGACGATTCTCAATTCATGAGAACTAGACTCAGAGAAATTCTTGAAGGAATGGATAAGACGGTTGTAGGTGAAGCTGAAAATGGCAAACAAGGTATCGAGCTCTATAAAACCACTAAGCCGGATTTGGTTTTTCTTGATATAAATATGCCAGAACTCAGTGGCAGAGATGCTTTAATACAAATCATCAAACATGATCCTGATGCCCAAGTAATTATGTGCTCAACTTTTGGAGAAGAGAAATTAATTGCTCAATGCATTCAAGAAGGTGCAATCTACTATATTCTCAAACCATTTGTCAGAGAAAAAGTTATTAATGTAGTTAAAGAGATTGAAGGGTAGATTCTAACTTAGTTAGTCATGACCATTACCACCATGTCCATGATCATCAGAACCACCATGATCATCAGAACCACTATTATCATCGGAACCGCTATTACTGTCAGAACCGCTATTACTGTTAAGTCCAAAATCTGTTTGACCGAGTTGATTTAGAGTTGCTCCATTATATAAAGTAATTTGTGTGCTAGGACCATTTTTGCCGACAACAACAACTCTGTTTTCATTAGCCACAATACTACTTGCTGTAGTAGGTAAGTCTACCGAATCCTCTTGATCCAAATTATCAATTGAATATTTGACTAATTTTCTACCACCATTTTCAAGTGTATAAACACCTTGTGAAGTAACCGCCATGAACCTTTGCAGATCTACATTTGACTTGGCTATAGCCATAGATGCCGAAG
>CAYQSL010000116.1:0-5372 GCA_964420165.1 uncultured Gammaproteobacteria bacterium
CAGTTTATGATCTTGGCTCTAGTACTAGTACAAATTTTCTCTGGTTTAATTTGAGTCACAATGTCCCTGAACCACAATATTCTTGGTTCAATAATAAATATTTTCGCCAAGCAGTTAACTACACCATAGACCGTGAAAGCATCATTAACAATGTATTTCAAGGCTTTGGTAAAGCTCTATATACAGCTGAATCTCTGCGCTCACCTTTTCTCAATGAAAATATTGGTAAAGATTTTAAACGCGATTTGCCTAAAGCCAAAGAGTTATTAAAACAAGGTGGTTTTAAATTCAATTCGAAGAACCAATTACTTGATAGCAAAGGTAACAGAATCCAGTTCAATCTGATCACTAATGCAGGTAATGTCGAAAGAGAATTAACTAGTGTCATTATCATTGATAATTTAAAAGAACTCGGCATCAAAGTTAATTTCAAACTTATAGAGTTCAATAACTTCGTGGGCAAGACCATGCAAGGCAAAGACTATGAAGCAGGAATTTTATCTCTGACTGGAGGCAACGAACCTAATGGCGGTGCAAATGTTTGGAAGAGTGATGGCAGATTACATCTCTTCGATATTAAAGCCTCTCAAAAAAATCCTATAACAAGAGATTGGGAAAAAGAAATTGATAATTTATTCAATCAAGGGGTGCAATATATGGACTTTGCCAAGCGCAAAACCATTTACGACAAATTCCAAGAAATTGTCTTTGAAGAGAATCCTCTAATTTATATCGCCTCACCAAAAATCGTCATGGCTATTAGTAATAGGATCAAAGGCATCCAAATCAGCAAATACGGCACTCCTCTTGATGAAATCTATAAGTTAGATATTGAGACCAGCAAATAACAAGGGTTAGCCCTGTCGCTCCAGCAATCTATCTATACGCTTTGCTAGAATTAAGCTAACTAGTGAATTTAGGATTAAGAAATTAATTAATGTTTGGCCTCACACAGCTTCGCAACCAACTAAGCAATGTTGTTAATGCAACATTTACTGATACTGCAAAGCAATTTTTATTTAATAACGTTCCAAATTATGCCTATCTAGAAAGGGGCTTACAAAGTATCCTTGCACGAACTAATGCCAAACTTATGCATTCACCAAATGCAGCTACTGCAAGTGCTGATGAAATTAATCGAATACTTTCTACACTCAAAGGAGATATCGTTGGTACCAGCAATCCAATTAACTTTGTTTGGAAATTTTTACAGTCATTGGTAGGAATGCGCCGGCGTAATCGAATCGATACGGCACTTTCAACACTTAAAGAATATTCAACAATGAATAGCTCACCACGCTTTGTCAACAATACTTTAGAAAAAATACTTAGTTTAATCCATAAAAGAGTTAATAAGGTAGAAACTATTTGGTCTAAGCTAGGAATCTCAACAACGAAAGCTGTATTAGAAGATAAAACTATTCAAGGATTAGTAGAAGCTTTTAAAACCTGGATTCAAGTTTTCTTAAGCCTAATCAATGGCGGGGTTCCAGGTCAAGGTGTTTCTATTAATGATATTAGATTTTTACAGGATCTTGAAAATCAACTAGTCTATGGTGCCCATGCAAAATATTTGAAAATAAATTTGGCTCCAGCTGTAAGTCAAACATTGACTCAAGCAAGGCAAGCGGTCGGAAAAGTTAACGCAAACATTCTTAGCTCTCAAGGCTTAAACGGAGAAAGTCCAACTGTTACTCCACAGCAGGGACAAAGAGGAAGAGCTCAACAACTTGCACAACCTGCCACTGCTATTTAAACTTTTTTAGAGCTTGATTCAAGAGAGCTTCTAATTCAGTTTTGATTTCTTGAAAATTTACTAAAGCAAAATTCTTTTTAATTGAAATGACAAGTAAACCAATTTTTTTTAAAGCAGATTCTTTATTAGGGTCTAAACGATAAAGACGGTATACTTCGCGTATTTGTCTTTTGATACGGTTGCGCAGAACTGCTTTCTTGGAGAATCCCTTACTAACCACAAAACCCACAAAAGGCAATTTATCCTGGTAATTAGCTAAAGTCGCAGTACAGGTGACTACAAAGTTGGCAGAGTAATTTGGCTTACCTTTGTTGTAAGCCTGCTGAAATAAGCCTGAGTATTTAAGTCTTTCTTGTTTTGGAAGCACTGAAAACTAATTAAGAATCAATTAGATAGCGAGTTTCTTACGACCTCTAGCTCTTCTACGAGCGATTACCGCTCTGCCGCCAGGAGTGGCCATTCTAGCTCTGAAACCGCTAGTTCTTTTTCTTTTTCTTTGGCTACCGTTTAAAGTTCTTTTCATGAGGAAGATATTATATTAGCATATAGGTATAGATGAAATTTTTTGAATACTCTAGTCAGTTCAACTGCAATTCTGATGAGCTTTTTAGCTGGCACGAAGAGCCAAATGCTTTTAAAAGGCTATGTCCTTATTGGGAACCAGTAAACATAGTAAATCATAAAGGAACTATTAAAAATAGTGATGAGGCTAAATTAGAAATAAAGATAGGACTGATTCCCCTTATTTGGCATTTGGTTCATGAGGATTTTATTCAAGGCAAGCAGTTCAGCGACAGGCAATTATCCGGACCCTTTACTTATTGGAAACATCATCATTTAGTAACTGACTTAGGAGGGGGCAAGTCTGCATTAAAAGATAGAATTGAATATAAATTACCCTTTGGTTTTATTGGCGATCTTTTTGGAAATAGATTTGTTACCAAAAAACTTCAAAGGCTTTTTGAATATAGACACAGAATTACACAACATGATCTGCAAGCAAGATCACAATTAGGAAGGAAAGACAAAATGAAAATTTTAATTAGCGGTTCTAGTGGTATGGTCGGAACTGATTTAGTAAGTTACTTGGAGAATCAAGGGCATGAAGTAGTGCGTCTAGTTAGAGAATCTGGGGCTAAAGGAATATTCTGGGATCCTGAGAAAGCGATATTAAGCGCGTCTGCTTTAGAAGGTTTCGATGCAGTTATTAATTTAGCTGGTGAAAATATTGCTGGCAAAAGATGGACAGAAAAACAAAAAGAAAAAATCAAAACTACTAGGCTCAAAACAGCTACTCTGCTTGCCGAAACTATGGCTAAATTAAAAAACAAGCCTAAGGTTTTTATTTGCGCTTCTGCAATTGGTTTCTATGGCAATAGGGCAAATGAAACTTTAGATGAAACAAGTAACGCCCAAGCTGGGGATTTTCTTTCCGATACTTGTGAGGCTTGGGAAAATTCTTGTAAAGCTGCGCGCGATGCTGGCATTAGAGTAGTGAATACTCGCTTTGGAATTATTCTTAGTCCTAAAGGCGGAGCTATGGCTAAATTACTCACACCTTTTCAATTTGGAGCTGGTGGAATAATTGGCAATGGCAAACAGATCATGAGCTGGATTGCACTTGATGATGTGATCTATGGCATAACTTATGTTTTGCAAGATGAAAGTATTTCAGGTCCAGTAAATTTCACTGCACCAAAGCCAGTCACTAACCACGAATTCACTAAAACATTAGGTAGAGTTTTAAATAGACCTACTTTATTCCCCGTGCCAGACTTTGCTGCAAAGCTAGCTTTTGGTGAAATGGCTGATGCACTTTTACTTTCAAGCCAAGATGTACGATCTAAAAAACTTCAAGCAAGTAATTTTAAATTTGCTTATCCAGATTTGGAGAGTGCATTAAGACATCTACTTGGCAAAACAGTCGTACCTCCACTTTCCACCTTAACCTAGATAATCTCTGATGATTATGTAAGTTTTTATTTTTCAACGCGAAAAAACTTCAAAAGCATAATTATTCTCAAAGCTTTGTTTTTGCTCTATTAAATTGAAATACCCTGCCGAAGCTATCATCACTGCATTATCAGTACAATACTTCTGTGATGGGATCAAAAGCTTATAACCATTAGTTTCTGAGAATTTCTCCTGAAAAACTTTTCTGACTTCTGAGTTTGCTGCAACACCACCTGCAAGGACAATGGTTTTATGACCAGTACTTTGTATTGCTTCATTTACTTTTTGGCAAAGAGTATTTGCCACACAAATTTGAAAAGCTCGGGCTATCTTGGCTTTGTCTTTCTCCCAAACTTCATCACCAAGTTTTTCTTTTAATCTCAGCACAGAAGTTTTAAGTCCAGAAAAACTAAAATCTAAGTTATCCATTTTGGCTATAGGGAATTTATAATAGCCATTGACTATAGCTGTAGAATCGATATCTAGACTGGCTTTGAGATCACCATCATGGCTTTGTGCCAACTTATCAATATATGGACCACCAGGATAAGGGAGCTTCATCAAACGAGCAACTTTATCAAAAGCTTCACCAGCAGCATCATCTACAGTCTCACCGAGAATTTTCATTTCAGTATATGTTTCTACATTTATAATCTGTGTGTGACCACCACTAACGAGCATGCAAATAAAAGGCGGTTCAAGCGTGGAATCAATAAAGTTTGCGCAGATATGACCTTGCAAATGGTTCACGGGAATAAGTTTTTTACGATAAATCCAGGAAAGTGTCTTTGCGACATTAACGCCGATTAATAAGGAGCCCATTAAACCTGGACCTTGAGTTACTGCGATTGCATCTATTTTTTCAAAACCAAAATCTAAATCTGCAAAGAGTTTTTTTATTAAATCATTAACCGTCTCAAGATGTATTCTGGAAGCGATCTCAGGAATTACACCACCCCATTCTTGGTGATCATCAATTTGCGAAAAAACCAAGTCCGCAATAACGGTACGGCCATCTTCAACAATGGCTACTGCAGTTTCATCACAACTCGTTTCTATACCTAGTACTCTCATTGGGGTCGTACCTCCACTTTCCACCATAACCAAGATATTTGCCGAATCTTATTTAGGTTAATTTGGAAAGTTGAGGTACGACCCCAATGGTAGCACCCAAGTTATATTGATAAATATATGGCAAATTTTCAAAACATAGAAGCAATAATCCTTGATAAAGACGGAGTCTTCGTAGACTTTCACAAACTTTGGTTAAGAGTAATTGCTTGTAGAGCGCAACTAATTGCAGAGTTCGCTTCTGAAACTTCTGAGATGTTAGTGAAAGTTAGAACTGCTTGCATTAGAGCAATGGGCGTTGATGAAGAAGATGAAATGGTTGATCCATGCGGTCCATGTTCAATGCCACTTTCTAGCGTCAAACTAGCTCTAGCAACTGCTCTTTTTATTACCAGAGGCGAAGCTGATCCTCACTACCAATGGTTTACAGCTTTAAAAACCGTAGATAGAGCTATCGAAGAAACTAAATCCATACTTAATGTAGTTGAACTTAGCGAAGCGATCCCTGGTAGCATTGAAAAAATTCAAGAACTAAGCAAAGCAGGATTCAAAATAGGAATCACTTCAGAAGATAAAAAAATTAGTAAGAGAC
>CAYQSL010000117.1:0-5365 GCA_964420165.1 uncultured Gammaproteobacteria bacterium
ATTGATGTTTTTATTGCACCCAATAGGTCTATAATGATGTTAAAGACAAAGTATCACTTGAAGGTTACAAGAAAGCTTATGGTGCAAGACCAATGAAACGTAGTATTCAAAAGCTTCTTGAAGATCCAATCTCTGACGAGCTAATTCAAGACAAACTCAAACCAGGTAGCAAAATCGAAGCTGTCTTAGAGTATGATGCTGAATTCCCTAAAGAGAAAGTTTATACTGATGAAAAAGTAACTCCAGAGACTAAGGAAGCAGACAAGAAACAAGCTTTACTAAAAGCTAAAGTTGCTTTCAATGTAATTGGTACTTATTCAGAACAAGAGCAAGAAGAACTTAAGCGTTCAACTATTAAAACCAGAAATAAAGTTCTAAGTATTTCTAGTACTTCGAGCGGTAGTACCGGTGGCGGTGGTGCAAGTGGTGGCGGTGGATCTTCTCCGAAAGAACCTATTGGTAACAAGACGGCTTAAGAGAGCCGTCATCCTCAGCCCGAAGGGCTGGGGACCCAGAAACCGCTGAAGTCTTCTATTAGACTGGATCCCCAATCCTTTCAGGATTGAGGATGACGGCATTTGCTTCCACTGACAACTACTGAACCAACTTACTCAGCTTCACACTAATCGCAATAGCCTTCTTAATTTCTTCCTCGCTCAATTTATCCTGGCATGCAGCAAACTCTTTGCCACAAATCTTTTCAAGTCTCTGAGAGTGCTTGAAGGCATTATCTAAATTACCCATGAGGTTTTGCAAAGTGAGCATATAGTAATTAGCTCTAACTGCATAAGGCTTGATTTGCAAAGCATTATGCACATAAAGAATAGCTAGATCTAGATTTTTAGTTATCACAGGATCTGGATTAGAAGTATTAACCGCAGCCATAAATTTAAGTTGTGAATCAGGCAGAGTCTTTAAGTAAACTTCTCCGAGTAACAAATTAGCCTCATAGATATTAGGACTCAATCTCTGTGATTGTTTTAGGAGCTTGATTGCTGAAGTTTTCAAAGCTTCTTCATCATAAGGATACAGTTTTATTTTCTCTAAATCTAACTTCGCCAGTACCACTAAAGCCTGATGATTAAGCTTATTGTATTTAAGCGAGCTTGTTAAAGAGCTGTCAATTTGTTTAAATCTTTGTAATTCGCTAAACATATCATAAGTTTCGCTATGGAGATTTTTTTCTAAAATAGCAAACTCAATTTCTGCTTTCTCTTGGTAGAACTGAGATAACAATTGATCCTTATAGCTTTCTTCCAAAGTCTCTACCTGAAGAGCATTGAGCATGGCAATAGCCTTATCAATAATTTCATTTGCCTTATAGTAATCTTGATTAAATTTAAAAATTTTAGCTAGGTAGAAAAATTGCTGAGAATCTTTTAATAAGCTACTAGATTTAGAATTAAAACCTTTGAGTTCTGGCTGATTAGTTTGACTATTGAAATTGAAATAGCCAGAAAGTTGAAAGAGAGCATCAAAAGCTAGGTCTCTTGCCTTATATTCATGATTAGAACTATTGTAGATTTCTATTAAAGTCATATAACTTTGTGGGCTCAAAGTGAATTCATGAATATATTCTGCAAGCCCTAAAGCTAGCTTGGCATGCAGATTGGAGAAGAATTCTGCCGGGCTCTGGAGTTCAGTTTTTTTGTTTTCATAATTGTTTACTTTAAGATGCGAAGCAGCCAATCTTAAGAGAAAATCATTATCACCACTTTCTACGAGGAATTTAATAAGGAATTCAGGACTAGAATATTTAGTAATAAAATCCAAATTACTTTGTATGGATTCAGCAAAGGCATTGAGTTTGCTATAAGTGTGAAACTCAAGAAGCATATTGTCATCAGTTACTTTTAGTAAATTGAGCTTGCCATTAGTTTTAAAATCAGAGAAATTACTTTCTGCGGTGGTTAAATTTGCCTTAGACAAAGTAGGTTTTATGGTGCCTGGTGATTTAACCTCCTCTTCTTTCTGTTGTTCTACTTCCTTAGGGAAACTTGCTGTAATCAAGGCTCTAACAGAGTTTGGCGCAAGCACCAAGGATGCAAGGAAATCAGCTTCATCTTCAATACCGATATAAACTAATCTTTTTCTTAAAGCTTCATTCTCATTGATCAAAGTTTTAACTTTTGGGATATCAAGTTTTATACGATTATTAGATCCAATTAAAATTAGCTCAGCAGAATTCTCAGGCTTGAAAACCACCACTTCATCAAAGATCGATTGAAAAGTTCTTAGAGTAATAGTTAGATACTCTGGATCAATCGAATACAACTGCAGCCATTGCACAAAGATTCCATTATCACTTAAATTATCTGAGGCAAGTGACCAGAATTCTTTGGTAAAGAGGCTTGCAGAGATCCATGGATCCGAGGGTTGAGAAATGATCAGGTCATATTTATCCTGAGATTTAGATTTAGCTAAAAGAAAATTTCTAGCATCAGTATTTTTTCTATTGATTTTAATGCCAGCTGGATATTTTTTGACAAAGAATTTATCAGCAGCTTCAAAAATTACTTTTTCGATTTCACAAACATCAATATATTTAAGCGTAGAGTTTTTAGCCGTTAAAGCCAAAGATTCAAGACTTACACCAGAACCCATACCTATAAGCAAGGCAGATTCAGCATCTGGTTTAATCGCTACAGGTAGTAGTCCCAAGAGAACTTGAGTACCGAGATCAGCTTTAGAAGGCTTTGAGTAATCTAATGGAATGCCTGCTTCAACCTTGCCATTGCTTTTGAGCAAGATTGCATTGGCACCTGTGTCTTTAACCACTGTTATCACGTAATTCAGACCTTCTTTATGAAAGAGAATTTCTTGACCTAGGCTCTTATTAAAGTCTTTAGCAGATTTGTTTTTGAATTTAAGTCCTGAATAGATTCCTACACCGCTAGAGAATAATTCAGGTATAGGCTGCCTGATCAAAAGTAAAGCAACAGTCATAACTGCAAAGAGTATGGAGATTTGCCATTTAGAGAATTTAACGGGCACTTCTTCTAAAGCAAAAGTCAAGAAGGCAGCAGCAAAAGCAACCAGAGTCAGAAAGAGCATTGAGAAATAAATTCCGCTACCGAAATTTGAGAATAGTGGCATTAATACAAAAGCTATAAGAAAGGCTCCCGTAATCGCTCCTAGAGTGTTAAATAAGGTTACACGTGCAACTCTAGTACCTACAGGTTCAAGTACATTTACATTTACCAAATTAGTGCCTGATGCTACTAAGAATAAAATAAAAGCATAAATTAAACCTTCAACCAAGGTTACTGGTAAATAAATTAAAGACACATAGATAAACTTGAGCAAGTTAACCGGTAAAGGCAAAAGCTTATTAATAGTAATAAAGAGAGTTGGTAAATTATTCAAGAATACAAAAGACAAAGCAATCAATAGTGCAAAAGCTGATAAAGTGATTTTCAAGAAATTCAAATAATCTATTTTGAAACGATGGCTCAATTGCAAAAAGTAATTAAGCAAATTAGCTCCCACAGTGATTCCTAGCAAGACCACTGTTAAAACTATGGTTAAGGAGTAGGTAGAAGAGCCAATAACTAAGGCTAAAACTTTGGTCCAAACCAGCTCTAAACCAAGATTAATAAAGCCAATCAACGCAGCTATAATAATCAAAATCAAATTTACAAATTTATATTTTTTATAGCTATCACTGTTTTTCACTTCAGAAATCGAACTTGAAAAAGATGATTTCATTTCGGTATGAATTTTCTTAGCTTCATCAACTACTACAGTGAATAAATGTTTTAATTTGTTATCAGCAAATAGATGCCTATTAATAAAAATGACTACAAACACAAGTAAGAAAGATATAAGATTTAGAAGTACCGCAAGTAAAATAGTTTTTTGCAAACCGATTTTAGGCAGAAGAATAAAACCCGTGAAAACCGTTCCACATATAGCTCCTAAAGTATTAGTCGCATAAAGATTGCTTACAATCAAATTGATCTTTTCGAAGTCTGAGCCTCTCGACTGGGTCCCCGAATCACTACGCGATTCGAGGATGACGGAATTTTGATGCATTACAAGTAACTCACTTAAAACCGGTAAACCAAAACCAATTAATGTAGTTGGTAAAAGCAAGAGTAATAAACCCAAAATCAATTTAATTAAAATAGCGAGCATATTATTGTCCAAACTAAGATTGGCAAGACCAATCCATAGATCTTGGAAATTATTAGTATCGAGAATAAAAGGTACGAAGCAACAATACAGAGCCAGGATTAACTCTGTAATTCCATAAAAAGCCAAAAGCAAAGTAGATTGGCCTAGATTTAAATCAGAGAGAGCCTTCGGTTCTTTTTGGTTATCAAATCTAAAGAGTCCACTTATAAGCGAGGCTGCTAAATAGCTACCGAAGGCAATACCCCCAATGAAAACAATTAAGATTGCTGCAAAAGCAAAAGAATCAGATCCAAATATTTGCTTCAAAAGCCTTGTCCAGGTGAGTTCGTATACTAGCGCGCTAAAGCCGCTTAGAAAAAAAGCAAAGAAGCAAAATGGTGATAACAATCTCATAGTTGCTTACATAAGGATCTCATGAGAAAATCAGTATGTGAAGATCTTATTAATAGGATCAGGATCAAAAGAACATGCAATAATTTGGAAACTCCTTGCTTCTGAAAAATACAAAGATTTCGAAATTATTCTTGCACCTGGAAATTCTGTTCTAAATAAACTCGTTGAATGTATAGATGTTGATGTAAATGACATTGATCGTTTACTTGAAGTGGCGATTGCTAGAAATATCAATCTGACCATAGTTGGTGATTCTCATCTTTTTACTAAAGGGATAGTCGATAAATTTAAAGCGGCAGGAAGGTTAATTTTTGGACCAAGTGCAAAAGCAGCTCAAATAGAAAGTTCTAATCTCTTTGCTAAAGATTTGATGCTGCGTCATCATATTCCTTCAGCTAAATTTGTTGCTTTTGATAATTTAAATTTGGCTTTAGCCTTCTTAAATTCAGCCACATTCCCTATCAAAATTAGACCTGACAAAGTTTTTGAACAAGAGTTCCATGCATATATTGCAGAGGATTTTAAAGATGCGCGCAGAATCCTAAAAGACCTATTCAAACAGAAATTCCTCTCTCATTCCACTTCCACGGTAATCTTTGAAGAGATTATGGAAGGCTACAACTTTACAATTAATACTATTGCTGATGGCAATAGAGCCCTGTCATTACCACCGGTTCAAGCTTATAGAGATTTTTCTAGTACATTTTCTGATAAAGGCGCTTATGCACCGACACCTATACTCAATGATCAAATAATGTTTAAAATCAGGAAAGAAATTATTGATCCAACAATGAAAGCCTTAAAAGATGAAGGCATACAATATTGTGGTGCTCTA
>CAYQSL010000118.1:0-5200 GCA_964420165.1 uncultured Gammaproteobacteria bacterium
TCATTGACCAGTAAGTCAACTCAGCCTTCACATTCCTCGCAAGCCTTGCATCTGGAAACTTTTCGAACAGGTTTTAAAAAATAATTTAAATAGCTGTGCCATAAAACACATTTGACATTACAGCTTTAAGATCTGGGTTACCGCCAGAGGTTCTTTGAATTATAGTTTCAGCCTGCATTTTAGCTGCAAGTCTATTAAAAAACCCTTTAACATCAGTAACTAAAATTGTAGGCTCTTCTGCTTGATGCATTCTTGCCATAGCAGCTGCAGAATTTGAATGAGGTAAAGGTGCATCAGGATTAATTACTCTACTAGCAATTGATTCAGGTATCTGTCCTCTACTTGGCTCTTTAGGGCCTTGAACATTTCCACTACCACTGACTCCATTAAAACTGACCATAATTAAAATTTCTCCTTTGAAACTCTCTCCTAGTTATATAAAGTAGTTTTTGTATTCTTATTGATGACCACTTTTAAATTAAATAGCCGTTAAAGATATCCCTACAAGCCAGTCTCAAAAAAAACCCTCAAGTTTATGGGCTTGAGGGTTTTTTGGAAATTAGGGTGTTTATAACAAACGTCGGGTTCTAAGTAAAAATTTTATGCAACGGCATCATAATTCTTGCCGCCTCTATTAGGATTTGCTGCTGCACCTAAATAAGATTGAAGTGTAGGCAAGGCTTTTGCGATTGAGACTGAATTATCAGTAACACGAGCTAATGCTCTACCAATAGATTCATTTGATCTTGAAGAAAAGAAACCATCTACAGAAGGATGAAATCCTTCAAAAGCTGATCCAACGTTAGCTTTCGAACTAGGAATAACCTTAGATAGATTGCTATTTGCAATCCTTCTTGGATCTCCGATTCCGTTAGTTCCATTCATTCCCATTCTTACAAGTTCTCCTTAAATATAGAAAGTACGAGACCTTTAGTTTTTGATAAGGATTTGTACATTTTAATTTTTTACCCTCACTTAACTTAATTGCTAACTACTTTTTTGTAGTAATTTAGTAATGGGAGGGATAACTCTATCCATCTCTTTACTCAGTTAAATGATTTAGTTGCTAGCCAAAAAAGGCAAGAAAATCAATATTTATATCCCTTATTAATAATCATTATAGCAAATATAAAAAAAAGATAAAGGTGTTATTGCTCATAAAAAAGGCATATTTATTAGATCTTTTTAATCTAATCCTCAGTTTTTGGATTCAAATAAAACACTTAAAAAAGCTAGACCAAGACCGACTTACACATAAAAAGCACGCAGCGGTCTTGATGAACTAGCCTACATAACCTTAAAACAATAACCTGGGCAAGTTTATCGTCTCAAGTGAAATCTATTTAGCATTTTATGATTAAAGGCAGATTAAACTATTTCTTCTTAGGTATTAAAGTTTATTCATTCAAAAGAACCAATGTCCAGAACTTATAGAGATCCAATTCACAAAGAAATTTTTTTAGACAGTAACGATCCTGTCGAAAAATTGATCATTGAATTAATTGATTCGCGCGAAATTCAAAGACTCCGCTGGATCAGGCAACTTGGTACAGGTTGGTTCACTTTTCATGGTGCAGAAGCATCGCGCTTCCAGCATAGTCTTGGTGCTATGTACGTTGGCAAGCTGATGTTAGAACAAGTTTGCAAAGATCTAAATTTAGGCGAGGAAACTTTTCAAGAATATAAAGCTCTAGTCCTCTCAGCAGCACTATTACACGACGTAGGACATGGACCTTTTAGCCACAGTAGCGAAGATATTAACCATGTTAAACATGAAGTATGGACTAAGAAGATTATTGAAAGTCCCAATTCAGAAGTTAATCATATTCTAGAAAATTACTATCACGGCTTTGCACAAAAAGTAATTTCTCTACTCAATAAAACTTATCCAGTAAAATTTCTTTCTAACTTAGTTAATAGCCAAATCGATTGCGATAGATTTGATTATTTGATTCGTGATAGCTATTACACTGGTGCTGCCTATGGACAGTTTGATCTTGGCAGAATTATTAGCAGCATGAAAGTCAATCAGGGAAAGGATTGCATAGTAGTCTCTGGCGAAAAAGGCATGCTTGCAGTTGAAGACTATCTCTATTCTCGCTACTCAATGTATTTGCAAATCTATCAACACAAAAAATGCCTAGCTAGCGATTCACATTTACTCAAGCTTTTTAATAGAGCTAAATGGCTTATACAAACTAAACGTATAGCTTTTATTGAAGAACATTTACTCCTATGGATTAGCAATCCTGAAAAAATGGTTTTGAGAGATTTTCTACAAGTAGATGATATTTGTGTTTTGAATCATATTAAACATTGGATTAATGAAAAAGATCCAATACTAAAAGACTTGGCGAAAAGATTCTTCGAAAGAAAACTTTTCAAGGCTGAAAGAATCACTCCAGGAGCAGATTTCAAAGCACTCTATGAAAATAAAGCAACGGAACTCAAGAAACGAAATTTAGATCCAACTTACTACTTAGATGTAGTAACTATTGCATCAAATCCATATAGTTTTTATAACCCAAATACCAGTGATTTTTCAAAAGCAATTTTTGTCGATTATGGTGACGGAAATTTGAAAGAAATTTCAACCGTTTCACATATAGTTAATTCTCTCGTGAAGGATGACTTTGAGAATAGCTGGCTAATTTATGTTCCAGTAGAGTAACTCTTTCACACAGCTCATCAATAGTGGTTCCTAAACAATCTGGCGTTTTATCGTGCTCAAGATTGTCGATAAGAGCTTCTGCCTTACCATTGATCTTCACTATACGTCCGGGAATACCAACCACAGTACTGTGAGATGGAACGTCTTTTAACACTACAGAATTCGCACCTATCTGCACATAGTCTCCAATAGTGATATTGCCAAGTACTTTTGCACCTGCACCTACAACGATGTTAGAGCCAAGAGTTGGATGACGTTTACCTTTCTTAGTAGCAACTCCACCTAGAGTAACTCCCTGATAAATGGTTACATTGTTGCCTACTATGGCAGTCTCACCAATAACCACGCCTAAACCATGATCAATAAAACAATTCTTACCAATAGTTGCCGCCGGATGAATATCAATATTAGTAATGATCCTAACTATATAAGCACCGAAACGCGCAATGAATTGGGTAATAGGGCTGAGAATTCCTAGATCTAAATTCCAAAGAAAATAAAAAAGCCTGTGACTAACTATCGCTTGAAAACCTGGATAGTAAAGAACCACCCCAAGCCAACTATTGCAAGCTGGATCTTTGCGGTAAATGTTTTTTATTTCTTGCCTGATTGTTCTAAACATTCAACTAAGGATTATAGCTTGTCATTGAGAAGAGTGAAACAAATGCCGTCATTGCGAGGAGCGGACGGGCGTGGCAATCCAGTTCGCGCAGGGGGATTGCTTCATCCCTACGGGATTCGCAATGACGGCATTTACTTTAGAATGTAATTATGGAAATAATTCTCTGTACAACCAATAAAGGTAAAGTTAAAGAAATCAATGAAATTCTTGGCACTAATAGCCAAGTTAATTTTAAAACCATAGATGAAGTTTATAGTGGTGATTTTGATATAGATGAAACAGGTTCAACTTTTTACGAAAATGCTACTTTGAAAGCTAAAGCTGGAGCAGCCTTAACTAAGGCAATATGCCTTGCTGATGATAGTGGTATTGAGATAGAAGGGCTAAATGGTAGACCTGGAATTTATTCCGCACGTTACTTAAAAGAAAATGGTTTGCATAAAGTTCTTGAAGAACTTGGTGATAATCCAAATCGCAGATGCAGGTTCACTTGCTGTTTAGTTTTAGTAGATGCTCATGGTAAAGAAATAAGCCATATAGAAGAATATTGGTACGGCAATATTACCTATGGAACCAGGGGTACTAATGGTTTTGGTTACGATCCTTTAGTGGTTCCTGATGAATTTGCCTCAAAGAATCTCACTGTAGCTGAGCTTGAAAGTAGTATTAAAAGCCAAATCAGTCACAGAGCTAAGGCTATTAAAAAATTGCTAGAATCTGTTAAATCATGACAGCGCCAACTAGTAGATTTTCAGTTGCCAAACAAGCCAAAGGTATTAATGGTGGTAAAACTGCCACTGTAACAGGTGGTGGACAAAAATATGTAGATCAAAATCTTACACCTGACGAAATAAAATTTCTAAAGAATCTCAATTTAACGAATATAAGATCACATCGTGAAGAATTCGCGAGAATCGCAAGAAAAAGTCCTGCAGGGTTTTTCGGTGCATTGGTGTCTAATCGTAATTTTGACAAACAACAAAAAATAGACTTACTTACGGGCTTAGTCAATAGATGTGGGATATCTGATTTACAAACTTTTCTAAGAAGTTTACAAGCAGAATAATTTCAGACAATGAAATGCAGCGAAGCGCAAGCAGTCCTGTAAGGACGCAACCCTTCTTTTATGCAACATTCATCGGATCAACTGTATGAGCTAATTGTTGATTGAAAATATTTTTACCTTCGATTCCAGGCGCAGCTACTCTGGTTTCCCAATGTACATGAGGGCCTGTAGAGCGTCCTTCACTACCGACAGTAGCAACAACTTCACCTGCACTGAGCTGATCACCTTTACGAGCCATTACAGCCGCATTGTGACCGAAGATTGAATAAACAATTTTGCCATCAGCTTGAACTTTATTTTCATGAGCAACTATTACTGTGTTTGGTCCAAAGCCACTAACATTACCTACATAAACTACTTTGCCATCCCAAGGCATTTTAATCGGTGCACCTTTAGGAGCTGCAATATCTACACCAGAATGAAAATGAGAATGTCCTGTTACTGGATGCACACGACTACCATAGTCACTTGAAATTCTTCCTTTAACTGGCATTACCTTAGCATCTGAACCATAATGGCTATGCTCTTCTGAATCATGGAAATGATTGTGTAATTCATTTTCATTAAAACCTTCATTCATTGGCATTTGCTGTGGTGCTTGTTGCATCATCTGTCCATACTGACCACCCATACCATTCATCATTAGTCCAAGCATTGCTGGATTTTGCATTCCACCCATCATCCCTGGCATCATTCCTTGCATAGCCATCATTGGATTATTTCCCATGCCACCCATCATGGACATCATGCCTGCCATTGGGTTGTTATTAGAATCATTATCAGAAGATGGATTAGCAAAAGCTTCTCCCATCATTTGAGCTTGCATCATTGCAGCCATCAT
>CAYQSL010000119.1:0-5191 GCA_964420165.1 uncultured Gammaproteobacteria bacterium
AAAAAGAGATTAAAATGGCAGAAGAATTACTAGAAAGAACAGAACAAAAACCAGAAATTAACAAAGCGGCTAAAACCACCGCAGTTAGAAAAAAACCTTTTGGTCTTGATAACAAAAACCTGATTATGATTGGGATTGTAGTTGCATGTTGTGTATTTTTAGCATTCCAATTTTTCCTTTCACCAAAATATCAAGCTTTATATACTGACTTAGAGCAATCAGATGCAGCGGCAATTAGCGCAGCTCTAGAAAAAAGCGGTGTTAAATTTAAAATCTCTCCTGAAGGCGATAAGATTTTAGTTGCTGGAGCTTCTATACCTAAATTAAGACTAGATTTAGCAGGTAAAGGTCTACCAAAGGGTTCTGGAGTTGGTTTTGAGATTTTTGACAAAGCCAATATCAATATTTCTGACTTTAGTCAAAAAGTAAACTACAAAAGAGCTTTAGAAGGTGAACTTGCAAGAACAATTGGTTCATTAGATACCATCAAAGCTGCAAAAGTTCATTTAGTTCTCCCAAATAAAAGTGTTTTCAAAGATCAAAGTGAAGAAGCTAAAGCTTCTGTAATTCTTACAACTGAATACGGCACTAAATTAACTGATACACAAATCAAAGGCATTCAACATTTAGTTGCTAGTTCTATCCAAGACTTAAAACCAACTAGCGTACAAATTACCGATCAAGATGGTAACTCCTTAGTGAAGTTCAATGATCCTAATTCATTAGAACAAGAAAAGCTGACTCAAAATGAACAAAAGGTCAAAGATTTTGAAACAAAATTAGAAAAAGATCTTAACGAGATGCTTTCACCAATTATTGGCAAAGGAAATGTCCTAGTTAATGTTTCTGCAGAAATGAATTTTGATGAAGCAGAAATGAATATAGAAACTTATAATCCAACTGATGAAGAAGGTAATAAAACTGAACCTACTGTTAGAAGTGAAAAAGTTAGTATGGAAAAATACAGAAATGATAATCCAAAAAGCTTTGGAACTGGTGGTCCTCAAAACAGCATGCCTACTTTCATACAAGAAGGTACGCCTAAAGCTGCTGAAAATCCAAATAGAGACTACTTCAAAGAAGATAAAACTAAAAATTACGAAATTAGTAAGTCTGTACAAAGAATTAAAAAAGCAACAGGTCTAGTTAAAAAGATTTCGGTTGCAGTAGTAGTTAACAAAGATCTAAGTCCATCTGAAAGAAGCACTTTGAGACAAACCGTACAAGTGGCTGCTGGCTTAAACATGGATAGAGGCGATCAAGTTATAGTAACTGGTATCAAATTCTCTTCTACTCCTTACTCTGATCTTGCTGATCAAGAAGAGAAGAAACAAGCTGATGATCTTGACAGACAAGGGAAAATGAAAAAGTATCTATCACTTATTTTGGTAGTTGCCGTAAGCATTTTAATCATAATGGTTGTAATGTTCTCTCTTTCAGCAAATATTGATAGTAAGAGTTCATCAGAAATTGATGAGTTATTAAAAGAAGAAGAAATTCCATTATTGGGTGCTATCGATGAAAAAATTCAAGAAGCTGAAGAAGCTTATCACAGACAGATTTCTTTAGAAGGCAGTCGCAGTGTGCTTTCCATGAAACAAGGTTTGACACAAATGGCTATTCAAGATCCTAAAACTATGGCAAGGAGCTTAGCTGCTTATATCAATGACTAATACTTTTACCAACGGCAAAATAAAACTATTTAGATCTGGATTAAAAAAAGAAAACTCTGGTCAAATAGTTATTGGAGGACCAGACCTCTCAGATTTACCTTCAAGACAAGCATTATTAGAGCAACAAGTTGAAGAAGCTTCTGTTAGTGCTAGAGAGAATGCAGATGAAATTATCAAAGAGGCTGAACTTGAAGCTCAAAGAATAATTGCTCAAGCACAAGAAAATGCAGAAGGTGTTCGCAATCAGGCTCAACAAGAAGGTTTTGAGGCTGGATATAAAAATGCATTAGAAAAAGTCAACGAAGAGTTTGCTAAATATATTATTGAATCAGCAAAGATTCTTGAAGCTGTTAAACAAGAACGCGAAGAATGTCTTGAAGATGAAGAGCATAGGGTTTATAAAATCATTCTTGAACTTGCAAAGCAAATTTTCAAAAAAGATTTTGTTATAAGTGAAGAAATTACTCTTAAATACATAAAAACTTGTATTAGTAATCTTGAACATAGATCAATAGTAAACATCGTAGTCAATTCAGAATTAGCAACCAAATTAAACCAAGTCAAAAATGACATACTCAATCAGTGTCCAGGACTAGAAAATCTAAGCATTACCGCATCATCAAATATGGAATTTGGAGATATGATTCTCGAATCAAATAAAGAAAGATTAGATTATAGAATCGACAGTATATTTGAAAAACTTCTCAAAGAAACCCTTGGATAAAAAATGAAACTTGATCTCGATAAATTCAGTCAGTCAGTTAGCCAAGCAGAGTTTCATAAATCTCTTGGTAAGGTAACCAAAATTATTGGTCTTATGCTTGAAGCAGAAGGTCTTAAGGTAGAACTTGGAGAACTTTGTTATATTAAAACCACTAATAACTTACTGAAAGCAGAAGTAGTAGGTTTTAAAGACAGTACTGCTGTACTAATGCCACTTGGTGAGATGCATGAAATCAAAATGGGCGCAGAGGTTATTCCAAGTCAGGAACAGCTTTCTATTAAAATTGGACCAGAATTAGTTGGCAGAGTAATTAACGCTTTTGGTGAGACTATTGATGAAGGTTTCGCACCAAGAACTAAACAAAAAGTTACTCAGTGGAACAAGAATATAAATCCTTTAAAAAAGGAGCGTATCAATGAAAAATTCCATTTTGGCGTTAAAACTTTAGATGGGTTGCTTGCTTGCGGTAAAGGTCAGAGAATGGGAGTCTTTGCTGGATCTGGAGTCGGCAAAAGTACCTTAATGGGAATGATTGCCAAAAACTCTGATGCTGAAATTAACGTCATAGCCTTAGTTGGTGAGCGTGGTAGAGAAGTTAGAGAGTTTATTGAAGAATGTTTAGGCGAAGAAGGTCTAAAAAAATCTATTGTTATTGTGGCAACTGGTAATGAACCAAGCTTGGTCAGAATCAAAGCAGCAATTTTTGCGCATTCAATTGCAGAATATTTTAGAGATGTAGAAGGTAAAAATGTACTATTAATGCTTGATAGTATTACCCGCGTAGCTCTTGCCCAAAGAGAAATAGGGCTAGCAATAGGCGAGCCACCTGCAACACGCGGCTATACTCCAAGTGTCTTTGCACTATTACCTAAGTTACTCGAAAGATCTGGCACCGGCGAGAAAGGCAGTATCACAGCACTTTATACAGTACTTGTAGAAGGTGATGATATGAATGAACCTATCAGTGATGTAGCTAGAGGTGTTTTAGACGGGCATATTGTGCTTTCACGTGAGCTTGCCCATAAAAATCATTTCCCGGCAATAGATGTACTCCAATCTATCAGTAGGGTTATGCCAAGTATTGTTTCTAAAGAACAAATGGGCATGGCAAGTCATATTAGAAACCTCATGGCTGTCTATAAAGACGCGCAGGATTTAATTAATATCGGTGCTTATCAACAGGGTTCAAACCCTGATATCGACAAAGCTATAAAAGCTAATCCTAAAATTACTAGCTTCTTGAAACAAGCTACTGATGAAGTTTTTGAAGATGAGCAAACTTTTGCATTGATGCAGAGCTTAGTCTAAATATTAAACCTTAGCTTGAGCTGTTTCCCACTCTTTTACTTTTGGTACTTTCGCATCTAAGAATTTCATAAAGCCACCTTTGAGAATAAATTCTTTTTTGAGTTCATCAAGTTCAAAGCTGTAAACTTTATCGCCAACAGAAAGTTTTTGATTGATAACATCAATAGCAATATCAGAATTAGAAGTTTTTACTAAATTAGCAATCTCTTGAACCTGGCTTTCTGTAAGCTTCACAGGTACAACTGCATTGTTGTAACAATTCTCTTCAAAGATTCTTGCAAAGCTTACTGCCACAACAGCTTGGAAGCCTCTATCAGCAAGAGCCCATACTGCATGCTCGCGAGAAGAACCACAACCAAAATTTTCTAAAGTGATTACAACTTTACAATTATCGTGGTCAATTGCATCTAAAGGATTGTTCGGTACATCCTCAAATAAATAAATGCCTAGTCCTGTTTTAGAGATTCCAGTAAGATGTCTTGCCGGAATAATTTGATCAGTATCAATATTAGGATTGAGTAACAATAAGGCTTTTCCAGTGATTTGCATACAAAAATTGATATTAGCATGCCGCTGTTTTAGGAGTTTTAACTTTCATAAAACCCTGCTCTAGTAAGAGTTTTAGCTTATGAACAAAGCTTTTGTTTCTAAAATTACCAAAGAATTCTAAGAATTTATCTTTTTCAAATGATTTTTGAATAACTTCAACAATTTGTTGTTTTAATTGTCTAATTGATTGACCAGAAGCTTTAATCATAGGGATAGTTCTTTCTACATCAAGTTGAATCATCTTAGGATCTACACCTTTCCTAATAAAACTATTCATTAAACGTTTTAATCTACCAAACAATGTTTCTTTATTTTTAGCAGATAGATCTTTCTTACCAAAAAGATATTCCATTTTTTTAGGAGAAAGTAAATAAGAAGCTTCTGTATCAAAGTCAAACTTATAAGCAGGTACTATTTTTCTTTTTTGCCTTTGTGATTTCACTTGAATTGGCACACTTAAAGTATTACCCGCATTATCTTCGTGAATAATAGCTATGGCATCTATGCCTAATTGATCGTCATTGCCATATTTTTTAGCTAAAATGAAGTCTCTAATTACTCCTGCTGCCTTAAGGCTATGTAAAGCAAGTCCTATCCTGTGTTCATTAAATACACCTAAACTTAGTTTTTCAGATAAATTATGATGTTCAAGTACTTGTAATTTTTTTGCATTATGATAATTCAAACCTTTATCAGAAAATAACCACCCAAGCCATTCCTTAACAGATATTTTAAATCTGTGATCATCTTCTCCATAAGCAATTTTAAATTTTTCTGGCAAACCTTTTAATGAATTTACGACTCCATGAAACCATGTAAAAAATTGTTTAGGTATAGGAGCTTCATGATATCGGGCTGCAATAAATCTAGCTCTTACTTTATTTAAACTATTAGGAGAAAATTCTGATTCCGATTTTGACCAAAGATAAACTGGATC
>CAYQSL010000120.1:0-5176 GCA_964420165.1 uncultured Gammaproteobacteria bacterium
TCTTCTTGTACTTCTGTGTTCCTTTGTTGCTCTTCAACACGCAACTCACCTAAAAGTGCTCTTGCTTGATAAAGCATATGTCTTAAAATATCTTGTTCTGGTAATTGTGCATTTAGATTTTGAGAAGTACCAGTTTTATCTTCGTAATAACTTTTAACACCTGTTTGGAATGCAGCTCCTAAATAGCTTCCACCCATTACGCCATCGAGTATACCTTGAATGTCATTAACTACAGCACCAACTGTTCCACCGCTAACGCTACTTGGGTCGCCTAAAATAGCTCCTTGTAAATTTGTTTCCAATTGGCCGATAATCTGCTGTAAAGCATCTACTTGGCTTCTAATCTTTGCTAATTGTGTGGTTGAGTTAATCGCTGACATGATAATGACTCCCCTTGTTCTGAAGGTTATAAGTACTACACCATGACTTAGTTAAGACCTGGTTAACAATATGAAATAACATTCATTTATGCTAGGAGATTAGTTCTTGCTGCAAAATTTTAGATAGGATTCAATAAATTCGTCTAAATCCCCATCCAGAACCGATTGAACATTACGTGTTTCATGCTTAGTACGAGCATCTTTGACCCGTCCTTCATCAAGGATATAAGAGCGAATGGCATTGCCCCAAGAAGCCGAAACCATATCACCTTTGAGTTCAGCAAGTTTTTTCTTTTGCTCTTCTTCTTGCAAAGCGAGAATCTTTGAGCGTAATAACTCAAGAGCTTTCTCTTTGTTTTGTACTTGGCTACGCTCTTGTGTACATTTCACCACAATGCCTGTGGGTATATGTTTTACTCTGACTGCTGTTTCTACTTTATTAACGTTCTGCCCGCCTGCGCCACCAGAGCGCATAGTTTCAATTTCTAAATCTTGATCAGGTAGATCTATTTTGCTACTTGAATCTTCTACTACTGGACTAACTTCAAGTCCAGCAAAGCTTGTCTGTCTGCTATCACCACTAGATTTGAAAGGTGACTTTCTTACCAAGCGGTGCGCACCTTTCTCCGCGCTGAGATAACCATAGGCATAGGGTCCACTAACTTTAAAGGTTGCAGATTTAATTCCAGCTTCTTCTCCATCAGATCTTTCTAAGAGTTCTACTTTGTAGCCTCTGAAACTTTCTGCCCAACGTGAATACATTCTTAGTAACATCTCTGCCCAATCTTGAGCGTCAGTGCCACCAGCACCAGCATTAATAGAGACCATGGCATCTGATTTATCATATGTGCCCGAGAGCATTCTTTCAAATTCAAATTTCTTGAATTCGTTTTTTAATGCTTGAAATTCTTGGATTATAGTCTTTTCAAATTCTGCAATCTCGCTGCTTTGAGAGTTTTCTTTTTTCTCTTCAAGCATCATTTGCTCGAGATCTAAAAGATCATGGACTCTTGTTTCCCAACTAGAGAATCTTTCTAATTCAGCTTTCTTATAACTTAGATTTTGTGATTTACTTTGTGCTTCGCTTTGGTTATTCCAGAAGTTTGGATCTTGCATCTCGGTTTCGAGAGCAGAAATTTCGCTTTTTAGCTGATCAGTGTCAAAGATACTCCTTTAAAGAGTTATATTCGCTTTGAAGTTCTTCAAGATTATAGGTGATTTCGTTAAGTTCCATGTTGTTTCAGATTGTTCGTCATCCTCAGATTTTGAAAAGATCTGGGGATCCAGTTTGCCCAGGACTTTGACTTAAACTGGTTTCCCAGCCCCTTCGGGGCTGAGAATGACGTGTGTAGATCCCAAATCAGAATACATTATACTTTACAACGAAGGTAGAACTGAGATTTGGGATCAGTTTCATTATAATATGCGAGTAAATAAGTTTTTAGCTAAATTAGGTTTCGGTTCAAGAAGAGCAATAGATCACTTCATTACCATTGGTAAGGTTCTGGTTAATGGTGAGCCTGCAGTACTAGGGCAGAAATTAGTACCTCAAGATCAAGTCACTTATTCAAATCAAGAATTTCTTTTTGAAGGTGAAGATGAATTAGATAATGATATAGAAAAAATCTATTTAGCTTTTAGTAAACCAGAAGGCATAGTCTGCACTTCACAAACTAATGAAGGAACTAATGTCTATGACTTCCTTGCAGAGAATCCAGATTTATTTCAAGGCAGTCCTGAACGTTATGAAGCTTTGGCTGAGAATCAATATCATCACATCGGTAGATTAGATAAAGATTCTAGAGGACTGATGATCATCACTAATGATGGAGATCTCACACAAAAACTTACGCATCCTAAATATGAACATGAGAAAGAATATTTAGTTACTTGTAGAAGAAACATTGATGATGAATTTTTGAAAAAGTTTTCAGAGGGAGTTTTAATTGTAAGAGAAGATGATGAAAACGATAAAGTTTTAACTTCACCATGTTTAACTCAGAGATACTCTGAGAATCAATTTAAAGTGGTACTGAAACAAGGATATAATCGTCAAATTCGTAAAATGGTTGCTGCGCTTGATAATGCAGTCACAGATTTATTTAGAATTAGAATCTCTAATATTGTCTTAAAAGATTATTTGAACAATGAAATGATTGATAAGAAGTATTTGGGAAATTTAATTATTTTAGATAAACTCGATAAAGGCGAATTTATTGAGATACAATATCCTAGTATCTAAAGATGAATTTCAGATTTAATCCCAATTTAGGCAATTATCGTAATCCGCAAGAGCCCCCAAGACAGGGTCCTCCTGGTGATGATGACGGCAATGACAAGTTAATAAAAATTCTTGTAACAATTTTAGTTGGCATACTCCTATTCTTTTTTATAGTAGTTCCTTTAATGGTCAGAGGTGCACTTCCTGTTGTTAACCGCATTGTCGGTATGCCTGATCTTTCTATTCTGGATAACTATCATCCTATAGGTAGTATCGAAGTTTATGATTACCAAGACAAGTTTGTCGGTGTGCTTCAAGGTAAAGAAGACAGACAAGTAGTTAAGTTAAACCAAATCTCTCCTTATGCAATACAAGCCGTACTGGCAGCAGAGGATAGCGAATTTTATAAACATGGTGGTTTCAGTCTAAGTTCTACTGCGCGCGCAATGATGACCAACATGAAGGCGGGTAAAGTTGTTCAGGGTGGAAGTACTATCACACAACAAATGGTAAAGAACCTCTTTATCAATGAAGATGAAAGATATAAAAGAACAATTTCACGTAAGGTTGTAGAGCTTTTAATTTCACTAGAAGTTGAAAGTAGATATCCTAAAGACAAAATTCTTGAAGTCTACCTTAACCAAGTTTATTTCGGTAACCTTGCTTATGGTATTGAAAGAGCCTCACAAAGATATTTCAGTAAGCCTTCTTCTCAGTTAAATATCGAAGAAGCAGCTTATTTAGCATCTCTGTTAACTGCTCCATCACAGCTTTCTAAGGATCTTAAAGCGGCAATGCAAAGACAAAAATATGTCTTGAAAAAGATGCTTGAGAATGGCTATATAAGCAAGAAAGAATTTGATAAAGCTTCTAAAGCCAAATTAAATTTCAGATACACGAAAGGTAACTTTGCTTTATTTCCCTACTACTTCAGCTACGTAGAACAATTACTAGCTAAGAGATTTAATAGAAATGAATTACAAACTATTGGTTTGAAAATCTACACTGGCTTAGATCCTAAAGCCCAAGTTCTTGCTGAGCAAATGCTTGAAGAAGGCATCAAGAGCGCAGCTTCGGGAATCAATCAGGGAGCCCTTGTTAATATTGATATTGGCACGGGTCAAGTTAGAGCTTTAGTTGGTGGTGTCGGTAATTTCTGGGAGCACCAATATAACCGAGCAGTAAATGTTCATACTATTGGTAGTGCTTTTAAACCTTTTGTTTATTTAACTGCCTTCATGAAAGGTGTAGTTGATCCAAGTACTGTTATTGAAGATGAAGAGATTCGTATTCCTGATTCTTCACTTCCTTCGGGCTATTGGATTCCACAAAACTTTGATGAAGAGTTCCACGGTCCAATTACAGTCAAGGCTGCAATTGTTTACTCAAGAAATATTCCAGCAGTAAAAGTTGCCATGAAAACTGGCATCCCTAATATCATTGAGACAGCTAAGCTTGCTGGTATCAAAACTGAAATGCAACCATTGCTTTCACTTGCACTAGGTGCGCAAGCCTTCACTCCACTTGAAGTGGCAGATGCTTACTCTACGCTGGCTCGTGGTGGAGTACATATAGAACCGATTATCATTCGTAAGATAGTTGACACTAAAGGTAAAGTACTTGAAGACAATAAAGCTGTAACTAAAAATAGTCTGCCAGAAAGATATGTAGATCAGTTGGTTAACATCATGCAAGATGTAGTTGAGTATGGTACTGGTGCTATGGCTAAGATTCCTAATCGTCCAGCTGCAGGTAAAACTGGTACGGCAGATGGTAGTAGAGATACTTGGTTCATTGGCTTTACAACTGACTATGTAACTGCAGTATGGTGTGGTAACGAGAACAATAGAGAAGTAGGTTCTAGCTATGCTACTGGTGGCGCAACTCCAGCTTGGGTATGGCGCGAATTCATGACGAAGTACTATGAAGCTAGACCAAAACCAGCGAAAGGATTTTCATTTAGCGAAGAGTATAAATTAGTTGCAATCGATCCACTTACTGGATTGCTTGCAAATGAGTACACTCCAAACCCTGTCTATAAGCGCTTTAAGCCCGGCACTGAGCCGAAGGATGCAGCACCAGTCCCAGATGCTGGGAAAATGAAAACCCGTGATAAAAATGACAATAAATTCTATGATCTTGATAAAAATGTTTCTAAAGAAGATAGAGATTTGAAAGAAGCATCACAGTTGAAAAATCCAGAATCTGCTTCCCCGGCTGCAACTCCTACACCAAAACCTAAAGTATTTAAGATTGATGAAGAGGCGAAAAATCAAACCAAGTCTACAACCTCATCTCAACCTGCTACTAAGGTTTTAAGTACATCTAGGGATGATGATGAATAAAGAAGATTCTGGTGGAAGAAATACCGATAACTTAGTTTTTGGGAAAAATTCTATTCTTGAATGTTTAGAATCTTCACCACAAACTATTTCTAAGATCTGGGTAATGACTGATAGCCCAAATCCTAAGCTAAAAGAAATTGAACTTAAGGCACGTGAGCATAAAATTCCCGTTCTAAAAGTTGATAGAAAAGCTTTGGATAAAATTTCTCAAGGTGAAGATCATAGATCGG
>CAYQSL010000121.1:0-5144 GCA_964420165.1 uncultured Gammaproteobacteria bacterium
TGGATAAGCCTCACGACCTGGAGGTCTTCTAAGTAGAAGAGACATCGCACGGTATGCCCAAGCATGCTTAGTTAAATCGTCGTAAACTACAAGTACATGTTTGCCTTGCTCTAAGAAGTACTCAGCGATTGCAACTCCAGCAAATGGAGCTAAGAACTGCATTGCTGCTGTATCTGTAGAACCAGCGTGAACTACAACTGAATAACCCATTGCACCTTCGTCTGTAAGTTTTTTAACAGTTTGTGCAACAGAACTTTGTTTTTGACCGATTGAAACATAAACACAGATTGGTCTAGTTTCTTCAGGTTCATTTTTTTGGTTGAGAATTGTATCGATAGCGATTGCTGTTTTACCAGTTTGACGGTCACCGATGATAAGCTCACGCTGACCACGTCCGATAGGGATCATTGAATCGATTGCCGTGATTCCAGTTTGTAAAGGTTGATGAACTGATTTACGTTTGATGATACCAGGCGCAACTTTTTCAAGAGGCATGAATTTTTTAGCGTTGATCGCAGGCTTAGAATCAAGCACTTCACCAGTAGGATTAACTACTCTGCCAAGAATCTCTTCAGAAACACCGATTGAAGCAATCTTGCCGATTGATTTAACAGTAGTGCCTTCTTGAATTTTTCTACCAGTACCAAGTAAAACCACACCAACGTTATCTTCCTCAAGGTTGATAACCATGCCTTGTGTTTTTTCTTCATCGTCAAACTCAACAAGCTCACCGTTGATAGCATTTGCAAGTCCATAAATACGAGCGATTCCATCGCCGACGCTAATAACATTTCCAACTTCAGTAATTTGAAGTTTGTCTTTGTATTGAGCAATTTGCTCTTTTAAAATTCTAGTAATTTCATCAGGTCTAATAGCCATATTGCTGATTCTATCAGATCAATCACGGCTAAGAGAGCCAAATTATTTTTTTAGATTCCCTAAGCTAAAGTGCAGTCCCAACAAAACTTGAATCAGAAGTTTCCATTGTAGGTTTAGGCGTTTGCCTCGTTAGAGTTACGCTAGTAGGGGCAGCTAATATCCTCAGCAAGTTTTCATCAGGGTTCGCAACTTTTTTTGATTTAACTCTTATCGCTGGAATATCATCAGTCGACGGTATGTTTTTGATGATTGCTTCTGAACCAGGAATCAAAGCAAACGTAGCAAAAAGTCGATTGAAAATTTTTCCTATTTCTGTATTGTTAGGTACAGATTTAATTAAACCTGCAATAGCTTTATGGGTTTTTAAAAATTCAATTTTATTAGCCTTATTTTCAGGCTCTTCATTAAAAGTGTGAATCTGTCGTATATATATTGGTACACGTTTTCTTAAAGCCTCTAGCTCTGCCGATCCTGACGGTATTTGCCGAAGCTGCTCTAATACTTCATCAAAAAATTCTTTCTCCTTAGCTAAATCAATTAGACCTTGTCTAACAACTTTCTTTGTTGCAAGCTGAGGAGACTCTCCATTCTTTTCAATTCTCATAATTATAAATATATCATGAAAGATTAAGTAAATATAAACGTCAATATATTTTGATTTTTGAAATTTAATCAAACAAAATTTCCAATTTATATTTAGCATTTAAATTATGAGATCTCTACTTTTTATATTAGTAATAATTTTCTCCACACTTAACTCCGAAGCTAAAACTTCACAACGCCAGCAAGCCCAAGCCATCCTTAAAGCTAAATGTATGGATTGCCATTCCAATAAAACAGTTTATCCTTGGTACTCGCAATTACCAATTGCTAAACAGCTGATGGATGCTGATATTCAGAAGGGTAGAGCCTTTCTAGATTTAGAAAAAGAATTATTCAATGTCAAAGACCAAAAAAATATAGATCCACATGTAATCAAAGAACTAACTGCAGTAATCAAGAGTGATTCAATGCCTCTTATTCAGTATCGTTTGATCCATTGGGATAAAATTGTCACAGCTCAAGACAAAAAAATTCTGCTTGATTGGTTAGGTTCTATTAATAAAAATAATGGCGGAGATGAGCCTATAGAGCCGCTTCCACAAGCATCTGAACTTAATCTCGACTCTAATAAAGTAGCGCTCGGCAAAATTCTCTTTAACGATAAAAGATTATCAGGAGACAATACTGTTTCCTGTGCAAGTTGCCATGATCTAGCTAAAGGTGGTACAGATCAACAGCAATTCTCAACTGGTATTCGTGGACAAAAAGGACATATCAATTCTCCAACTTGTTTAAATGCTTCTTGCAATGTGCTCCAGTTCTGGGATGGTAGAGCTAAGGATCTTGAAGCGCAAGCACATGGTCCAGTAGCTAATCCAATCGAGATGGGAGCGACCTGGGATCAAGTCACCAAGAGACTTGCAAAAGATCCGCAAATGGTTTCTCAATTCAAAAAAATCTATGGCATTAAATCTGGAAATGAAATTACTCCAGACATGGTGGCAAATTCAATTGCCGAATTTGAAAAAACTTTAGTTACCTCTAATAGTCGTTTCGATCAATATCTAACTGGCAAGAAAGATGTTCTAAGCAGTGATGAGATCAAAGGCTATGAATTATTCAAGAAATATGATTGCACGGCTTGTCATTATGGCTGCGCTGTAGGCGGAGCTTCATTCCAAAAAATGGGTGTGACGCGTGATTACTTCTCAGATAGAGCGAAGGGCTTAAATGGTCTAAGAAAGATGCCTCTGAGCGTTGAGGACAATGGTAGATTTAATGTCACCAAAGATCCTGCTGACAAACATAAATTTAAAGTACCAATCTTACGTAATATTGCTCTAACCTATCCATACATGCATGATGGCAATGTGCTTAGCCTTGAAGAAGCAGTCAGAATCATGGGTGAATATGAAGTCGGGACCAAGATTCCAAAGCAGGATATAGACTTGATAGTGAAGTTTCTGAAAACTTTATAACAAGCTTCTTTGAAATTTAGGACATATGCTAATATTTTTGCTGTTCTATGAGTTACGCGGGCCCGTAGCTTAGTTGGTAGAGCGCCTCGCTTGCACCGAGGAGGTCGAAGGTTCAAATCCTTTCGGGTCCACCATTTTATTAAATCAATTTCTTCAATAAATCATTAATTCCAGTTCTATCTTCTGGACCAATATGTAATAGTGGCAAACCTCCTGCAGCATACGCATCTTTACCACCACCAGGCTTTCCATAAACATATTGAGTAGCACCACGTAAATAGCTTGAAAGCGTCTTAGCTGCGAATTGAGGCTTAGATCCTATTAATTTCTCAATATTAATCAGTTGCTTAGTTTTTAAATCAACTTCAAAAACAAAGGAGTCTTTATCATTAGACGCAATGATTCCAAAACCGGTATTAGGATTAGTTTCAGTACTAACTGTTGCTATTTTTTGACTTGAAGGAGCACGGCTAGTTAGGATTTGTAAAAATTCTGACACATTCTGTTGATCGCGACTTCTAAGTAAATTAGATACTTTAGTTTTTAGATTTAATATTGTTTGATAAACCTTATCTTCGCTCATACTGTCGCAAAGATTAATTGAGAAAGGATGTTTTTTATCTCCGTCATCGACATAAGTTAAATTTGGAATTAACACTCCCATTAAATCTATACCGTCTTTATTTACAGAAGAATCTAAATGTAGATCCAATGAACCTTTTGTAGTAGGAATAGAGGCGATAATATTGTTTGCTATTACTTCTTCATCTTCCCCCATAAGACCTTTAATTGCCTGTGATTCAGATTTTAATTTCAACTGCAAACCACCCTGTGATATCAAATCTTCTAAATATTGATTCAGATCTTTTAATTGTTCATCTGCTTTATCAACTACTGATCTTTCCGTTGATTGCAGGAAATCACGTATTGATTTTGCAGGAGCTGCTTGCGCCGCACCTTGCTCACGGCTTTGCGCCGCGGCTGCCACAATCGATGATTTTAATTTACTGTTTGCTTTTGCTTTAAATCCAGCAGCTTTCTCCTGAAGCTCCCGATCAAATTCTATGAGATTTTTAGTTCCAGATTTAGATTCAGTTTGATCAATTGATTTACTCTTTAATCCTTGAACCACATTGCTAAGGTCAGCCTGATAAAGTGCACCCAGTTTGATTTTCTCAGTAAAAGGACCTTCAGCTTTATTCGCTTTACCAAATTCAAGTAATTTTAAATTAGAATTACTTGTATCAAAATGTGCAAGTAAAAATTTGCCATCTGCTCTAGGTGTTGCAATTGAGAGAAGATTCCCATCAGAATTTTGGATTTTATTAGAACCAGAGAATTCATTAATGTATCTAAAGTTCTTATGATTCGAACTCAATGTTGTATTAATTAATTTCGTGGCTTCTGAATCTGGCAGTAAAACATCTTTAAGATTAACTGCTGCAATATACTCTCCTTCACTTCCAGATTGGACTTCAAGCTTTGTTATATTCAAAGCATTTCCATCAATTGAATAGAGAATCTTGATTAAGGGCTTTTCTTTATTGGCAAGATAGTATTCTTGAGAAAGAAGTGTACTCGATATTTTTTTTGTTTTAACATCAACTTGATCAGCTTTCAAAAGTTCAACAAATTTTAAAATCTCATTTGTAACATTAGAATCATTATTTGCAAGGCTAACAGCTCTCAATACTTCATGAAAAACATGAACTGTCTCTGGTTGCGCAATTGAATTAAGATCTACAGGGCTAGTTGCTGCACTACCTCGAGCTTGTTCACTCGGTGAAAAAAATCTAGATAAGTTTTGCAGAGTTGTAGAACTAAACCTAACCAGTTGAATTGTCATAATTTAGATAAGATAGCAAGATTAAATAATAGAATCAAGAATTTACGAATTCATGCTGCATTAATACAGACTAATTCTCAGGAAACCCTTAACGGGGTATTAACTTTAATTGTTTACAAGCACTATCAAATGTGTAGTTGGACAATACTTGCCAGCAGTCTTAGAACAGAGACTTCTGGTTTTGATTCAGATGGCAGTGGTTATATGATGGCCCTGTTGCGCTGGGTTGATAAAGGATTTTCTTTAAATGCAGCTCACGAAAAAACTGTTCAACAGGGTGTAGAAGGACAAACTCCCAAGAAAATAAGCGGTGCACCTGAACTTAAAGGCGGTCCCAGTGTAATGATTGCAGGAGTTGGGACCGATGCTGAGTTTAATAAAGACAAAGATAAAGCTGC
>CAYQSL010000122.1:0-5117 GCA_964420165.1 uncultured Gammaproteobacteria bacterium
TACTACTTACTTTATTTAATTCTGCAAACCATTTACTATTAAATTCTTTTTCTAAATTTGCATTATTGATTTCAAGTTTAGTTTTTTCAATTGCTTCATCTGGGGTTTCAAGGCCAACTATATGTGGAAATCTCACTGCTGCTTCGATAAACCTTTGTTTATCATTGATAAAAGCTTTTATGACATCACGTTTGAGTTTGTCATAAGGTTCTTTCCCCTTTAAAATATTTGCTACTCGAACCTTGTTCAGATGATCTTGTTGAAGTTCTATTTGATCCAAATCCAAAATTATTTCTGCATAACCATCAATTTCTTCTTCAACTCTTTGGGCAAAAGTATTGTAGTCACCAGTATTTTCAATTCCTAGAATTTCACCGAGAAATTCAAACCATTCTTGATCTTCAACTTTAATGGAAACCTTATCTGTAGTTCCAGAACTTTGATTTATAGCAGTGACATTCGCAGATTTACCATTTGAATGATGATGGTCATTGGCTATGAATCTTCCTCTGGAATCTTTGCCATCATCATGGCGTTTTTCTATATTTCTTATTAATTCCAATATTGATGGTCTTTGGTGTTTTCTCTCAGTATGGGGGCTACGTTCTACAAACAGAAGTCCACGTTGATATTGTCTTACAGCGCGCGCTTCTTGACCATAAGGTGTTCTAATTGTAGAAATTGCTGCTTCTGTTCTATCATCACTAATATCGGGCAAACACAGTAGTAATTGATTATCTACAGGTATTTCTAAACCAGATAGTAAAGCTTCATCATAATGAACTAATAAAGAATAATCTTTACCGAGTCTATCTAAGATTTCGATTCTTGATTTGAAATCATTATATTCATTGCCTTCTGAATCGAATCTACGCAATCCTTCACTGGTTAAAACAGCAAATGCTATCTTTTTACTTTTTAATGCATCAATTAATTGTTGTAAAGATTTTTCATCACGTTCTAAACTAATAATATTTCTTGCTTTCTCTGAGTGAAAAGAATTTATGTATTCATCTACAACTCCATTTAAAAAATTTCTATCATGTAGATAGTCAGTTTTTAAATCAATGGTCCTAAACTTTCCATTAGCTACTGGTATTTTCTCACCAACTTTAGTACTGAGTCTTAGTGTTTTATTCTCATCTAAACTTGGCATTTGTCCCGAAACAATTAACTGATTAGGGCTTGGAAGATATATAGTTGTATTTGAAAAATAAGCTTCTAAATTAACGGAACTATCTGCATCACTGCCCCTTTGTGGTTTGTAATAAGTTGAACCAAGAAGTTCTACAACTTGGTTTTCTTTTTTACTTTGCTCTGCTGCTGTTTTTTGTGCAGTCGGGTTAATAGTTCTTATTAAATAATCAAATAAATTATCATTTACAGAAGTGCTTAATTCATGGGCTTGAGTAAAGTACAAATACTTCAATTCAGGCAAATTTAAAATCTTGGTAAGTTTAGTTAATTTTTTACTAGTTTGATCAAAATCATCTTCTTTTTTGATTTTTGCTTTAATACTATGCGCATTTACAAAAAATATTTTTGGCTTATTTTGCTTTGAATCATCAGTTTCTAATTTTTGATAATGATTAAGGGTTTGATCATCTCTAATCACTCTCATTGCTGATGCTAGTTCTAGCCTATCTTTTGATTTAGGCATCAGTGTGAGCATCCTTCTTGCGGTATCATCACAAGCAATATCATTAGAACAAAAAATTACTATATTAGATTTTTGCTTTTGCTCGTCTTTAGCAAGTTCTTTATTAAAAGCTTTAAGTGCTCTATTTAAAATTAAATCTCTAGTATTGGCTCCTAGAGGACCATGTATTAGAGCAGATTTAATATTAGTTTCTTGAACTATAGCTGCTTGGTCATTTTCAAGATGTTGGGTAAGTGCATCATTTTTTTTATAAAAAGAAGAGTCCATCACATTTTTAGAAGCTTGTAAATCTTCTCTTCTTACATGAGGTCGACTTTTAATTTGACCTGAGAAAATTTTTCTAAAATTTCTTGCATTGCGATAAATCTCTTTCGAGGAGATAGTTACTAAATTTCTACCTTGTAATTCTTGAGCAATTGAATTGTCAGAAGGTGCTATTGGTTCGGCAGTTGTAGTAATTCTATTTGCAGATGCAGGGCTAGGAGCTGAATCAATATTTCCAGGTAAACCCTTGACTCCAACTGTTCCAGTTATCTCCCGTGTTTCTGTTGAAGCTACTCCACCTAAATCCAATGTAAGATAAGATTGTAATACGATTAGAGCTTTTATAGAACTAAAGTTTTTAAATTTCTAAAATAAAAACCCTTGAACATGAGATATCCAAGGGTTTTTAGGCATTTAGAAATTAAGTAAGTGCTTATGCTTTTGCGGTAGCTTTAATTTCAAGAATAGTTTTACCGGCTTTGGCATTCTCGAAGTTCTTCGCAACAGCTTCCCAATCAATTAGATTGTAGAAAGTTTCAATCCATCTTGCTCTAAGGTTTTGGTGCTCTAAATAGTAAGCATGCTCCCAAACATCCATAGTCAAAAGAGGTTTGCGTTTAGTATTCATTAGACAGTTGTCTTGATTAGCAGATTTCTCAACAACTAATTTTTTGTTTTCTGGACACCAGTTTAACCATGCCCAGCCACTTCCAAATTGAGTTAGACCAGCATTAGTGAATGCTTCTTTGAATTTATCGAAGCTCTCAAAGTCTTTATCAATCTGGTTTGCAAGCTCGCCACTTGGTTTGCCTTTTGCATCAGGGCTCATCACGAACCAGAATAATGTGTGGTTGTAGTGACCGCCACCGTTGTTGATTACGGGTTGTCTTTTCTCAGCAGGGATCTCGTTTACTTTAAGCATCAATTCTTCGATAGGAAGATTAGCGAATGCATCTAAGTCTTCGAGAGCTTTGTTGAGATTAGTTACATAAGTTTGGTGATGCTTAGCGTAATGATACTCAAGAGTTGATTTAAGGTAATTAGGTTCTAGTTCATCTAATTTCCATGGTAGTTCTGGTAATGTATGTGTCATAAAATTTCTCCTTATTAAAATTTTCTCGAAGCCGCAATGTATTATTGGGCTTGAACTTTTGATTTTAGCAGTTTGGCTAGATTGACCTGTGTGAGAACCTTTGCTATTATTTTAATTCCGTAAATATGGATTTGGCGAGTATTAATCGAGTTGTCTATGAGGCTTCGCATGGTTCTTTGATGAATGTCAATATTAGGCTTCAGCATTTAGACCATGAATTAAGAGAATTAGATTATGCATCTGAAGTCAAAGCTTTTATAACAACAGTAGAGAAAATTAATGATTTGTTCTTGCAGGGTTTAGATGTACTAAATGAAATTATTCAATATAGTAATGAAGATCATTTATCCCAAATTGTAAGAGCAGAGAATGAAGAAAAAATTTCTCAAGCGGTTAATTTATTGAATCGTAATTTAATAATGGCAAGGCTTGCTATGAAAGATCTTGAAAAAACGGATTGTCCAAATGAAACATGGGAAAAACTTTTAGAATCTCAAAAAGAACTTGAAAATATTTATAAGGCAATTGTTAATGAAGGTGACTTCGATTCTTATAAATTAGATTTAATTTCATCAGATGAATTAAAATCTACTAAAAAATCTTATCAAGGTGCATGTGATCAAACAAGAAGATTTCATTGTAAACAAGTCATTGAAGGGCTTATAGCTTTTAATGCTTTGATTGAAAATACTGCTGAGATTACAGAGATTAAAGTGCCAGATGAAATCAAGCATAAACAATTTATACATGAATTTGCAAAAATTTATCGTAATTTAGATACAACACTCTATGAATTAGATTTAGAAACTTATAATAAACAATTTAAGCTAGGCGTTAAAGCGGATATTCCATATTTGAAAAAACTAGCTTCTGATTTATCCGAAACCTTTGGTAAGCGAATATATCCAAGTATTTTGCTAAATCAACTTACTTATTTTAACGAAGGTAAATTCAATGGTTTTGTTAGAGGTTTAGAAAGATATATTTATCGCAACAATTTGAGTGTAAAAAAAGCAACTGAATTGATTTTGGAATTAATTAAGCTGAGAGCGGTTTATAAGAAAAAAAATATTGATTCAGAGGCTTTAGTGCATGAAACGAAATTGCCAATATTATCAGCAGATCTTATTAATAGAACTAATAAAATTCATGAGTATGATAGTTTGAAGCAAACGGTTTTAGACATCAAACAGGATATGCGTTTGGCTAATCCTGCTAAGCCAAATTGGCTGAAAAAATATTTTAAAGAGCGTCCTGAATTATTAGGTTTAAGAGAAGCAATACACGCCTTTATTAGGGATTTAAAATTGGGTCTTATTGTTAAAACTGATACTGGCTGGCATGGTGATCATCAAGTTTTAGATGGAATTTTTGATTATTACAAACCAATTTTATGGCAGATTTATTCGGTGCCCGAACTTAAGAATGCCGATCATTACAAACCCGATATAGGTAATCTTGATTATTCAAAAAATGAATTCTTTGATTCTTTTGTAGAAATTATGGAAGCTACAATGAGTTACAATCCTAAGCCTTTAGTGGATTTTATTGATAAGGTACAGAATAAGACTTTTCAAATTAATTCTATAAATCCTAGTCTTGCAAGAGAATTAATTGCAGTAACTTATGAAGCTGCACGCAAGCTTGCGATTTAATAAGGTTGTTGCAAAAAAAAGCCCAGGCTTGTGACCTGGGCTTTTAAAAATTAATTCATTTAATCAATTAAGCGTGTTGAGGCTCTTTGAAGAAATTCTTTAAACCTTCGTTGCTAGGTTTCATTCCTTTCTCGCCTTCGTTCCAGTTAGCAGGGCAAACTTCACCGTGCTTCTCGAAGAATTGAAGAGCTTTAGTCATTCTAAGAGCTTCATCAACATTACGTCCTAAAGGTAGGTTGTTAACAACTTGATGTTGAACAATACCATTTTTGTCGATTAGGAATAAGCCTCTGTAAGCGATGCCTGCGCCTTCAACTTCAACATCATATTTCTTAGTGATTTCTTTGTTGAGGTCAGATACAACTGCATACTTAACGCCTTGAATTCCACCTTCTGCTTTTGGTGTGTTTAACCAAGCGAAGTGTGAGAATTTAGAGTCAACTGA
>CAYQSL010000123.1:0-5084 GCA_964420165.1 uncultured Gammaproteobacteria bacterium
TCAATAGCATCTGCTCTTAAAACCTTTGCTAATTCAGCTACCATAAGATAACATGGTAAATGAAAGTAAAAAAGTTAGTGAAAAAATTAACGATTTAAACCATGAAATTAATAAGAATTTTTGTTTTACTGTTTTTAGTCCTCAGCCCATTTTCGGTGAGTGCTGAAGAAGCAGTTGCCGCTGCAGAAGAAGAGACTGTCGCAGATCCAGTAGAAATTGCTTTTAAGGAAATTTATCAAGCTTGGAATGATCATAACGCGGAGAAGTTATTTTCTTTCTATCATAAAGATTTTGTTACTGGTGATGGCATTACTAAGGATGACTATAAGTCACTCACTGAGGCACTTTGGAAAGCCTATCCAGATATTAAAGTAGATAATCAAAAACGTACTGTAAGAAGCCAAGATCTCTATGCAACAGTTTCAGGAATAGATTTTTTCTATGGTAAATCAGCAGAGATGAATAAAGATCTCAATCAAAGTGGTGTACTTAATGCAATTTCTCAAGGACAAATTTTCTTGCAGAAATTTGGTAAAGAGTGGAAAGTAGTCTCAGACAAAATTCAATTCGAATTAGTCACTGTCTACTATGGCAACGCTAAGAGTTATTTAGATGAGCATCAAATTTTCTTTAGTAGCCCAGAGCAAGTTAAGGCTGGCGAGCAATATTCGGCAACTCTATATTCAATACTTCCTGACAATGTCAAAGCAACTGCAACTGTAAATAAAGATCTAATTCATAAACCTGATAATCAAAGTTTTGATGATTCTTTTCAATTACTTACTGAACATAAATTAGAAAGACTTTTTGCGGCAAATGAATTTAATTACAATGAATTAGTTAGCGCTACAGTAGTCTTCTCAAAAGGTCTGATAGAGCCAAAGCTAGATGGCATACTTTATATATCTAAAAGAATTAATGTAACGCCTAAGGTTAATGTTAAGCAAAAAGACGCAATCGTTGATAAGTCATTTGCTAATACTCTATTAACGCCAGATGTGAAGAAAGACGAAAAGAAAAAAGAGAATACCCCTAGCCGTGAGTCTGATACTGAAGATAAAGAAGACGATGACGATGAATTAGAAGATATCTAATTGTTAAATTCAAGTAACTTAATCGATCATCTAAAGCACTATCTTGATAGTCATGAACTTAATGGTTCAAAAATAGCTATTGCCTGCTCTGCAGGTATTGATTCCATGGTTTTACTAAAAGCCATCTTGGAGTTTTATCCTGCTGATTTAATATATGCCATTCATGTTGATCATGGTTGGCGTAAGGATTCTAGCCAAGCTTTGGAATTTCTACAAGAGTTTTGTGAAGCGAATAAAGTTAAATTGCTTTTTTATCAATTCCGTTATGGCGAGCTTGGTAAGAAAGAAAATTTGGCTCGTAAAGCAAGGTATGAGATTTTTAAAGATCTCTGTCGTAAAAATGAAATTCACAATATTTTCTTAGCTCATAATTTAGATGATCATGTGGAGACCATACTTTTTAGAATCTTCAGAGGTACTAACCTTAAAGGTCTTGAAGGTATTCCTAGAGCTAGAAAGCTAGATGACCTTACTTATATTCATAGACCGCTTTTACATATATCAAGAGTATTAATTGAAAAATTTGCTGAGCTTAATCAATTAGAGTATGTCGATGATAGTACTAATCAAGATCTTAAATTCTCACGTAATAGAATTCGTCTAAAAATTATTCCTGAGGCTTTAAAGATTAATAAGAATGTATTGAACAATGTAGAAATACTTTCCAAGATAGTTAAACAAGAAAGAAATTTTATCGATAAAGCTGTAAAGCAAAGCCTGACTGAATTAGGTGAGTTGCCTTGGGATTTAAATAGATTTAGATCTTTAGAGCCTATTATCCAAAGACGAATCTTGGAAAAGGTCTTTACTCCTAATATTTCTTTTGTCGATACTTTTCTTAAATGTATTGTTCTAGGCGGTTTCCATCGAATTAACTTTAAAAAAGAAAGATATTTCGCAATTAAGCAAAAGCAAATTTGGCTTGAGTTAGAATAGTTTATGAATGCAATTAGTGATTAACAAAGAAAATATCAAAGTCCTTTATTCTGAAGAGCAGATCGCAGAGCGAATCTCAGAAATAGCCAAACAAATTACTCAAGATTATAAAAATACAACTACTCTGGTAGTAGTTGGTGTGCTTAAAGGGGCTTTCCTTTTTACTGCAGATCTAGTGCGTAAATTAGATTTACCTTGCCAAATAGAGTTCATCAGACTTTCTAGTTATGATGGCGCTCAATCATCAGGCAATTTTAAAACTTATGATTTAACTCTTCCTGATCTACCCGGCAAAGATGTTTTAATTGTTGAAGACATTGTAGATTCTGGCAGAACAGCTAAGTTCTTAATGGACTTCTTCTCACATCAAACGCATGTGAACTCAGTTAAAATTATTTCTCTTTTTGATAAACCCTCAAAGCGTGATCCCGAGCTAGCTCATATCAAACCTGATTATTGCTGTTTTACTATCGATGATAAGTTTATTCTCGGCTATGGTCTAGATTATGATCAGAAGTTCCGTGAACTGCCATACATTGGCTATATAGATGGTTTAGCTTAAGCTACTTGCACTTTAGCTGGACTTGGTTTCGATAAACCTTTTGCAAACTCAAAAGCCTTCTCACCACAGTACTCACCCACTGGATCTGCATAGTCAATAGTTTTCTTGCAAGCATAAAGTGTTGCTGCTGGTCTAATGAAGTTTTGAAGAAGTTTACCACCAGGGACTTTTGATAAACCAATTGCATTATAAATTGAGTCTTGAATCCAATTTGCAGTTCTTGCAATTGCAGTGGTTGCACAAATAACTGAAACGAAGTCTTGGACTACTTTTTTAAGTCCGCTCATCCAGTTGCCATCTTTGATTCCTTCCAGTACAGCTCTAGTACCAGTAGTCAGAAATGCCATTGACCAAAGGACTCTGTAGACACTGTTTCTAACCCAAGTTGGTGCTTTAAGTTGATCAAAGGTTGGATCTAATGCTTCTGCAATTTCATTATCAAGAGATAGAGCATATCTTATTGGAGAATCATCTTTGAAAATATTATTTAAGACTTTGATTGCAGGATGGTCCCAAAGTCGGGGTTGTCCAGAATTATTTGCCTTGGCTTCCCCTGCTTTAGCTTCCGCCTCCATTTCCTTCGGATCTAATCCGAGGCTCTTTTGAAAATCTGCACCAGCATCATGAATTGCTTTTTTAGCTTCCGGTCCTAAATTAATATCGTAAGGATCTTTGAATTCAGGGAATGTGATTTCCTTTTTTGTTAGAGTAGTTTTTTCTGGATTCTGGGCTGCCTGCTTGACTGCCGAATTTGGGGCATTATTTAGTGAAGGATTATTTGCTCTGGTGTTTGTGGCTTCAAGCATTATTTAAATCAACTAATACGAACAATACGTATAGCTAGTATTGATATTAGCATGACTTATATGTACTAATTGCTCAGTTTTATTAAATATTGCGTAATTACAGGGATGATGTGATGAGGGAATTCCCGTGCTGTCATCCTCGGATCACGCAGTGATTCGGGGATCCATGTCATTGCGAGCGAAGCGAAGCAATCCCCATGAGCACACCGACTGGGTCCCCAGCCCTTTCGGGCTGAGGATGACGAAAAAAATTAAACTGCTTCAGCGTGATCTGGTTCAATAAGTCCGAATCCACCATCTTCTCTTTCATAAACACAAGCAACGCGATTAGAGAAAACATTTAAGAACATATAGAACGGATGTCCACTGTCATTAAGCATCTCAATTGCTTGTTCAGGCTCAAGTGCTGCCATTGGGAATCTTTTCACTTTGATAATCTTTGGTACTTCGTAATCATTGATGTGTTCAAGCATTTCTGCAGGAACCACTTCATCTTGAACATCACAAGTAATGCCATATTCTTTAACACTCTTACCACTGCGAATCTTGCTGTAGATCTTGGTTTTGTACTTTCTTAATTGAGCTTCGATCTTATCAAGCACGGTATCGATACTTGCATAAGCGATCTCTGCAGAAGAGTTACATCTAATAATGTGTCCACCTTTAAGGTAAATAGTGATCTCTGCTTTTTGTAGCGGTGAGCCTTTGTTAAGACTTTTTACAACTGAAAGAACCAGTTTGATATTTTGATTTTCGATTAGGCTGTCGAAATGTTTGTAAATTCTTGAAAGTTTTGTTTCAGCATATTCCTTAATAGCTGTAGTAATTTCTACGTTTTTTCCCTCGATAATTGTTTTTGAATGAGCCATCATGATTTAATCTCCTTCTTCTAATTTTAGCACAATGACAGCATTTGCTAGAATCTAATCTTAGTAAGGCTTTAATTAATTGGATCATAAACAAAATCAAACTCTGAAAATTGGATACACATATGGAGACCTCACAGGCATTGGTCCCGAGATTTTTCAGAAATTTTTTTTTGCAACACAAAATCATCCTAATCTTGAAATTGTCCTAATAGATGATGAAAAGGAAGTTCAAAAATTACAAGAAAAAATTACTGTTGGGCAGCCTTGTCCCTATTCTGGTGGGCATGCTTATAAGACTCTCAAACGTGCATCAGAACTACTCTGTAATAAAGAACTGGATTATTTAATTACCGGTCCTGTTGCCAAAGAATCTCTCTGGCTAGCCGGCATTGAGTACTCTGGTCAGACAGAGTTACTTGCGAGCATCAATGGTCTAACTAAAGATGATATCGAAATGTTTTTTTTACTTGATGATTTTCGTATGGTACTTGCTACTAGGCATGTCGCTCTAAAAGATGTTCCCGAAGAGCTTTCGCGCCGCTTGAAGAAAGTTTTTTCTAATAGTACTTCTGGTCTGAAAAATATTTTTAAAATATCTAAACCTAAAATTGCTGTTGCCGGATTGAATCCTCATGCTGGTGAAAATGGCTTAATCGGTGATGAAGAAAAGAAAATCATGAGACCTTTGATCGAGGAATTTTTAAAAGAATCTAAGCAAGATCCAGATTCTAAAATTCAAATTTCAGGACCTTTGGCTGCAGATTCTTTGCTTGGTGATGCGGCTCAGATATTTTTAAATAATCAGAAGCTTGATTTT
>CAYQSL010000124.1:0-5077 GCA_964420165.1 uncultured Gammaproteobacteria bacterium
TTTTAGGTTCTGTTGATATCGATCAAAACTTAAATGTTGATGGTACTTTAACTGGCGCTGCTTTCAGCGGTCCTTTAACTGGAAACGTAACTGGTAATATCACTGGTAACGTAAACACTGCTACTCAAAACAGCATTACTACTATGACTGGCTTAACTGCAGCTGGTACTACAGGTGTAACAACTACATTTGCTGGTCCAGTATCTGCTCCAGAAGGTGTAACTGCTAATGTAGCTGGTAACTTAACTGGTCAAGTATCAACTGCTACTCAAAACACAATTTCAACATTGCCTGCTTTAGTTAGTGCTGGTACTGCTGGTGTAACAACTAATGTTTTAGGTTCTGTTGATATCGATCAAAACTTAAATGTTGATGGTACTTTAACTGGTACTGCTTTCAGCGGTCCTTTAACTGGTGCTGTAACTGGTAACGTAACTGGTAATCTTACTGGTCAAGTATCAACTGCTACTCAAAGCACTATTGCAAATCTTCCAGCTTTAGTTACTGCTGGTACAACAGCTGTAACAACTACATTTGCTGGTCCTGTTGCTGCTCCTGAAGGATTTACTGGTAACTTAACTGGTACTATCCAAACAGCTTCTCAACCAAACATTGCAACAATGATCGGTTTAACTAATGCTGGTACTGCTGGCATCCAATCTCAATTCCAAGGTCCTGTTAAAGGTAACCAAGGTTTTATCGGTAATCTTACTGGTGATGTAACTGGTAACGTTAACGGTAACGTGAATGGTAATGCAACAAATGCAACTAATGCTACAAACGTAATTGGTGCTTCTCAAGCTGGTATCACTAGCCTTAGCGGAATCGCTCAATTAGGTTCATTCGGCAGCACTGCTAACTTTGCTGGTTCAGCTAATGTTGCTCAAAACTTAAACGTTGTTGGCACACTTACAGCTGGAACACTTAATAGCAGCGGTACTATCACTGCAGCTAAATTCGTTGGTCCTTTACAAGGTCAAGTACTAACAGTTAGCCAACCTCTAATTACGACATTAGCTGGTGTAACTTCTCTTGGTACTGTTGGTGTAACAACTAACGTTGCCGGTTCTACAGCTATTGCTCAGAACTTAACAGTTGCTGGAACAGCTAACATTACTGGTGCTGCTACAGCATCTGTATTCAATGGTCCATTGAATGGTAATGCTAACACTGCAACTACTGCAACTTCATTTAGTGGTCCTTTAGCTGGTGATGTAACTGGAACTCAAGCTGCAACAGCAATTGCTTCATCTGTAGTTTTTGCTAAGACACTTGGTGCTGGTTATACCGCTAACAATGGTACTGTTGCTGCAACTGACTCACTTACTACTGTTATCGAAAAATTAGATGGTAATAGTGCTGACAACCTATCTAAGATTACTGCTAACAAAGCATTCTTAGATACAGTTAACGGTAAAGTTGCAAGTCTAGAATCTAGCGCTATTACTAGCACTAGTCTTACTCCAATTGCAGTTGCTCCTGCTGGTGTGAATGTAGATGGTCTTACTACAATAGATGCAACTGACATCAACGTAGTAGTTCTTGTGGACACAGGAGTTGGCCTAGACACAATAGCAACTATTACAGGTGGTGTTGACGGTCAAAGATTAACATTAGTAAATGGTTTTACTAACCCTATTGCTTTTGCTGATGACAATACTTTCACGCATGACACTATCAATACTAGTGGAGCTCTAACGCTGAATCATGGTGATGTTGTTGAACTAATGTTCATTGGCAACCCAGCTACTGGTTCATGGTATAAAGTTGGTAGTTCAGACAACTAATACTTAATTACAATTCCCCCCTAAAAAACCTCAGCCACAAAGCTGGGGTTTTTTTTGTGTATGTCATAGTGCGCGCGTCATGGCAAAGGGTGAAACAAGACTCTGGCAATGACACTAGCAATGCCCCTTTCAGCTTGCTATCATTTAATTTATGAGACTTCAGAGAGTAAATGAACCTAATATTCTAAGCTTCCCGCAAGCAAACCTATCTCCTCAAAAACTCGAAACCCAAAACCCCAATTCAGCAAGAAATCTTGCAAGAAGACAATTTATAACAATTAGCAAATTCTTTGGTGATACTCCAAGCTTAACTATTAATCAAATTCTAGAAGCAAAACAAGGTAAGCCTTACACTCTGAGACCAGAAGCTTTTACTAGTGATGGCAATTTTGATACTGAAGCTCTGCTTACTTTAATTGATTTCATAAGCAATGGCGACCCCGAATTTGCCAAAAAATTAGGAGCCGCTCAGAGACTCAGCCTGGTAAGTAAACTGATCAATAAATCATTCAAGCTCAGTAAACCGGAGTATGACTCTAAAACCTTAGCGCGGAAATTAATAATGGATCTCTCAGCTCCAGCACTAGCTTTAAACTCTGCCGAATTAGCTGTTTTGGAAAATCCTAATGCAAGAAAAGAGTTCATAAAGAACATTCTAGCTGCCGCTGCTGCTGCACAAAAAGGTAATGCGAAAGCAGCACATAAACTTGGTATGAATGATTTTCGAGATCTCCAAAAATTACTATTTAATATTCACGACTTGAAAAGAAGATCTGAGAAATAATTCATTTAACCTCCAACTTAAAACTGCTAAAATCCAATCTGTTAAAGACTTTGGAGGTCAAATGAAGAAAACGTTATTATTAGTTATTAGTTCGCTTTTAGTTCTTGCACCAGTAAGTGCAGAAGTAAAAAGCAATGTACCAAGTGTGTTACTTAGTGGCACAGTCACTCGCGTAGCTGGAGATAAATTAGACTCAAGCGCAAACCCTTTTACTGCTACAGCAGTTACCTTTGATGGTAATTCTGTAAGCCTACCTACAGATGTAAACAACAAAGGCGATAGAGCAAAGATCCAAGTTCCTGAAGTAACTGCAGATACTAAGGTAGTTCTAAAAATCAGTGGTGGAGATATTCCTAGCTCTGAAGCTCAAGAATTCGTAGTTTTAATTTTATCGAAGCCTGAAACTTTTACAAGTACTGATACTGGCATTGCAGATACAGTAACTTTACCTGATGGTTCTGGTCTTGGTCTTACTGGACCTCAAGGTCCTCAGGGTCCTCAAGGTGTAGCTGGTCCAACTGGTCCTCAAGGTCCTGCTGGTTCTCCTGGAACACAAGGTCCTCAAGGTGTGGCTGGTCCAATTGCTGTCACTGGCGGCGTTCTAGATGCAGACCTACTTCCTACTAACGCTCCATTGCCGACTTTAGTAACAGCAAATGCTGCTGGTGATGTGAATATTGATGGTGCTACTTTTTTTGCTATTCAAGATTCAAACACAAGCACTGTTAATCAATTAGTTTCTCTAAGTGGCGCTATTGCAACTGGTCATAAAGTAACTATAGTTTTCAAAGCTAGAGTTGATGTGATTGATGCAAATCCATTTAGTCTTAAAGGCACACCAAGTCTTCCAAGTGGTAGCAATATCTATTTAGCAGATAAACTGCTTGGTAAAACTACTGTTCAAAGCTTCATTGTCGGAGACACTTTGAATCTAGTCTTCGATGGTTCTAACTGGTATGAATTAAGCAGATCTACTACTACGCTTAGTCCTGTTAGATAAATTTCGTCATTCTCGTCATTCTCAGACCCGTAGGGCTGGGAACCCATTTATAGAGAATCCAGTTCCCCCCCCTAAAAACCCCAGCCAAAACGCTGGGGTTTTTGCTAAGCCTCTTTAAACAGCGGCTGTTGTAAATCTAGAACTTTTAGAACATGTGGTCTATTTGCTACAGAGTATTCACTAAAAGCATCATCTAGTGCCAGAGTATTTAACTTAGCATGATATTTTTTACTTGCGATATTCTCTGCATCATAACCAAAAAGTAAAAATCTAGCATCCTCAGCCTGTGTGGTTTTCATCCATCTAACTTTCTGTTCAAATAAAGCTTTAGCGACTCCTTGACCCTTAAAACTTGGGTCAATAGCAACACCGCCATTATGCCAAGTATTAGTTGAAGTCATACCAGGAATTTTATTTGATTCAATTAAACGTTCAACTACTTCAGTGAGATCCGTTTTAATCTGAGGAATTGAAGAGACCGCTGCATGCATAAACTCTTGTGTCATAGATGGATGCATAACTCCAATAATTTTATTATTGTCTTTTATATTCACAGCCACAAAAAAAGGATAGTTATAATGATCAGTTCGGGATAACTCAATAGAAGCACTCATAGCCTGTTGAATTTGATATTTCTTAAACGAACTTGGTTCAGCAAGGAAGCCGCCTTGTTTCTGCGCATCTGATAACTGGACTCCTTTAAATGGGTTAAAAGTATTCGCCTTGTAAAGTTCTAATATCTGCTTTTTAGCTTCTGTAAATTGTTCTGAACTTAATCTCAACTCATCTAGTTTGTAGACTTTAAAATTTTGGTTGGGAGCTGATGTTTTATTTGCAACAGCATGAAGGTTTATTTGTTGAGCTCTAGATCTTCTTGGGAGTCTAGTTTTTCTCGTATTAAAGGCGTTACCATCTGTAGGAACCTTAACTTCCTGCTTTTCATAAACTTTATAGGAACCATCAGGTAAATTTTTTCGTATTGGATCGCCAGACATTGGTTAAAATAATACCCGATCGGGGCTCTTAAAAGCAAGTATTTATGCAAGATTCTTCTCTAACTAGTCATGTGGCTAGTTATAAATAGCTACTACTTAACGATATAAGTGAAGCTAATGGATATTTCAACCGAACAACCCCAAAACGGACTGCAAGGTCTCAAATATTGGCGTAGTGATATTTTATCTGGTTTTATGGTGGCGATGATTTCAACTCCATTTTCAATTGGGATTGCTGTTGCCTCAGGTGCCCCTCCTGTAACTGGTTTGATATCAGCGATTATTGCTGGTTTTGTATTGCCATTCCTTGGAGGTTCCTTCGTTACTATTAGTGGACCTGCAGCTGGACTAGCTCCCGTGCTCTATAACTCAATGTTGAGCCTAGGTGCAGGGAGTTTGGCAGTTGGCTATCCCTTACTCTTGCCAGTAATTTTAGTTGCAGGTTGCATCCAGATACTAATAAGCTTCTTCAAAGTAGCAAGATTTAGTTCTATATTTCCTATCGCTGTTG
>CAYQSL010000125.1:0-5020 GCA_964420165.1 uncultured Gammaproteobacteria bacterium
TTTCAAAGAAGTGGATAGTACCCACTTCTTTTTTTACAGTCTGATTATCAACTTCAATTTCCAGAACTATTGGCAATGACTCCAAAACCTCATCAATATTGAGTTTCAACCTTGCCGCAATAATAGTATTGTCGATAAGCTTTCCCTCAACACCATTGATTCTAAGCTTATTAATTTTCTCATCAATTTTAAAACCATAAGTTTCAATATTGCCAATTGAAACAAAAATATTTTCATTGAAAATTCTTTCCTTAGGTCCAAGGATTTCAGCTGTAGAAATACCTTTGTATGGCAGCGATTCTTCACTAGAAGTCAATTCAAAAGTAGCATTTAATTTAGCAGGATTAACAGTTAAAGAGAAGTCGGAAATGTAATTAACTTCTTTGATCTTGATAGCAGCCACACCACTATAATTACTTCTCAATATCGATCCATCTATTTCAAGGCGATGAACAGTATTGGGATAAAAGAAAAATACTCTTATTGAATTGTGTATTGGGTCAGCAACTTTATAGAGCACTCTTGCTTGAGCCGATTGTTTCTCTAATTGACCTTCAGGATTTTTCACCCAATCAAACACTTCAAGCTCTTCTTCCAGAACAAATGATTCTGCTGGATCAATATCGAGCTTAAGCTCAAGTGCAGTCAGATTCTTAATTTCAGAACCGACAACCATAATCTTAAAAGTCTCAGCATTAACTGCGACTATATTGAGAGACAAAAATACGGTGAGAAAAAATTTTATACGCTGGCAATGCATAATTTTTGTGAGTCTGGTGAGAAGTTCTTTGCCAAATAGCAAGCTAATTTGGTGTTCAAAGCATGACCGCCCTTAGAACTAATGATATCCGCATTCAAGCTAAGTGGGTTGAATCCAATCAATCTTAAGTCACCAATTAAATCTAAAGCTTTATGCATCGCAGGCTCATTATATGAATATAGAGGCTTAGTAAAAGTACTTTCAGTATATCCAAGTACCCAACCATCGAGACCTAATAATTTATTTTCTACTTCACTACTAAAAGTACGCGCTCTTGCAATAATTTCAATAGGGTCTTCTCCTAAAGTCCATTTAGCTTCTCTTCTGCCAATGAAATTCTGTGGCATATCTAAAATATAATTAACACTGAAACTCTCTGATGGTCTGACTTTGATAAAACGACTAATGTCATTCTCATCAACCAGAATAAACTCCTCACTTATAGTAATTCTCTTTTCCTCTAATGAACTTTCAGCAGCAAATCCGCTTGCACGTAAACAATCAATCCAAAACATTGCAGAACCATCCGCAAAAGGTAACTCATAGTTATCAACTTCAACATCAAGGTTATTAAGATCCAATAGAGAGCAAGCAGCCAAGAAATGTTCTACAAGGCAAAGAGACTCTTCAGAATCACCTAAAACTGTGTTTCTTTGAGAGGAAAATATACTTTCGGTAGAAGCTTTGATAACCTTGCCGCTAGCTAGAATGAATCTAATTCCCAAGCCAGCGTTCGCGCTTATCTTGACACCAATGTCAGTTCGGCTAATTACACCTTTTTCAGAACATATAAGTTTTTCTGACACAACGTAATTATCGCATAGAATAAAGAGAAATTCCAATTTCATGCGTTATTGGCGCTTATCGGCAATAATATTAAAGAATTTTAAGTTAAACCTTTATATATGTATAGCTTAAATGCTAGAATCTGTATTACTCGATAATGTCAACGAGCATATACACATTTGGAACAAATATGTTTTCAAAAGCTAAAGAATATATCTTTGGTACTGGAAATAAGAAAAGCGCGCATCCAGATTCATCTTGGGACACAAAAGAAAGCTCACCCAATAATTTAAAACAAGGCTCAACTAGAGATTCAAAAGATAACAATGGTTTCAGTAATCCAAGTAAAGCCTTAACTGCAAATACAGATATGGAATTAATGGTTTCAAAAAAACCAATACCAGAAAAAATTCTTAATGAAATTAAAAATCTTGAACAAAGTCATAACTTTGAAATTTATAGAGCAGATCCAATTATAAATGACCTTTTTACAGAAATGAAACAAACTTTACGTAACAAAGAAGATTCTAATTTAGTAAAAAATCAAATCAAAGAATTAAGTGTAAAAATAGTTAATCATTCTATTCATGAAATTTTCCAAAAGATTTCTCAAATAGATACTAATTCAAGCTTTGAAGAAATTAGAACTAAATTTGGAAGCTATCTACATGAATATATTGATTCTTGTCTCTCATTAATAAATGAAATTCAAAAAATCATACTGAACGAAACACTTGAGAACCCTGAAATTTCACAAGCAGATTTTTTGAAAACTATTCAAACACTTAAAGAAGTTAGCTCTAATATATCAAATAAATATTTAACTAAATTAACGGATATCTTCAACCTAATCCCTGATAGAAAGACAGGTTTAGCTGATTTTAAAACATTGAAAAAAGCCATTACTGAAGATACTTGGGCAGGTATTAGAAAATTACTTATAGGTAGTAATTTTGGAATTTTAGATAGTAATTTAGTTAAACCTATTTTTAAGTCTGGATTAGATTTAAATAAAGCAGATGAAACTGAGCTTTATTCAACCTTAGCTTTTATTAGTAACTTACAAAAAATAGTTCAAGGTACTGTACTAATTAATAATGGCAAGAATGGAACTAATGAAATAAATATAGGTTCTATTCCACAAGAGCTTGCACAGAAGGTTTTAGACTTATATACAACAACTATAATCAATGAAACTGAAATTAAGCATGATCATATTCCAAACAATATTCAAAAAACTGAGATCAGAAAATTAAATCATATAAAAAACAATCTAAGACAGTTTTTCAATAAATCTGGTCGCAATGAATCCAGTTCATTTAAGGAAATCAATAACTTAGAGAAACTTCCAATTTGGGACAATCTTGAAATTGATCCGAGAAGTGAGCTTAATAAAATTAAATCTATATGGGTCCCAGCTGGCACGGTATCTAAGTTGCTAGGTAGAACTCAACCAGAAACATTACCTGGAGGATATAAAGTTGAAGAAACACCTCTACTAAATTTTCTTTTTAATGATGATGACGCCAAAAGAAACTTTGAGAGAATAACTCTTGAGCTATCTGCATTAGCAGGAATCGATGCTATTAGCACCTTTAAAGGTTGGAAGAAAGATGATCATAGTTTACTTGAGAACTATGAAAGCTACCAAAAAAATTCTATCCCTTGGGTCAAAGATTTTTATGCAAAAAGATATACAGCGATGAAAGATCTTATTAGTAAAGAAAAATCTGAAATTCATATTACATCTGTAGTTGAATACATTAGCCACATAGCCTTAGAGTTAACAAATTCTACTAAATTATTTACTCCTGATGACTATTTAAAACGTTATGCAGCTAAACCTTATATCGAAGAGTTATTTAAATTTATGTTCGACAAAACTCGTACCGGGATTCTTCCCTTAAATATCTTACTAGCGCAAAGTTGGGGACCAAAAGAAAGTTCTATTCTCTCTCAACCTGAAGTAAAAGAACTGGATGAATTAATTGAATTCATTAAAACAGAAGCTTTAATTAAAGATGCTAGTGGTGATATTCAATATGCACCAATTGGACAGAGCAAAGCAATCGATGAGACTTTTGACAGATTGTCTAAAAGTTTATCTGATACAGGTTTTTTATTAAATCATGCCGACGTGATAATGAAGTTTCTAAAGAAGAGTATTAAAGCAGCTTTAAATGCAAATCGTAATGAATCAGAGGATGACATTTTAAAATCACACAATATAATTCTTGCAACTTGGCTTTTTTACATATTGGTAAAGTTTTTACCTGAAAAAACTGATGATATTGAGGCACTCAAAATCAAAGCAAAAATCGTTGGCACAATGTTTGATGAAAGGCTTAGACCTGAATCCATAATTCCAAAAACACTTTATAACAAGCTTAGGATGCATGCTTTAGGTTTAAACGACGATAATCTTAGCTTAGATCCTAAGCACAAAGGAACTTTCAGATCTCTATTTGAAGAGTTAGATTCAAGGATCGATGCTATTGCTCAAGGCAAAGAAAGTAAAGAATCTCTCAAAGATTTGGTTTATATATATGCTGAATTGGAAAAAAATATTGCTCTTAATCCAAAAACATTAGGAATAATTAGTAGAGTTTTCAAAGACAAAAAAGGTGTTCACATGCTTAATGGCTTAGATATGGCTCTTACTAAAGTCTTAGATGTAGATTTAGATCTAGTAGTAGGTTATGCAAGAGAGTGTAAAAATCCAAAAATAAAAATAGCCGTAGCAAATGCTCTATTGGAGAAGGCTTCTACTATTACAAATAAACTTTTAAGAGAAAATGTCAATCATTATGGAGAACTGGAGATCAAAGATAGTGATCAAAAAACCATTTTTAATATGATTCAAACCTTAGATTACTTAAATCAACTTGGATATCTTTTAAATGATTACAATGACAGAAATTTAAATTTAAATGCCAGTTTGTTTTTAGAACCTAATTATAGTTCTGAAAAAGGACAACAAATAAAACAAGTACAATCAAATATAGATTTAATAGAGAAGTTGTTAAAATCAAAAGTTAACTTATTAGTGGATAACTATAAAAGCATTGATCCAAGGAATGAAGGATTTATTAATCAACCAATTCAATTAAATGCCAAGAATATTCTTATTGGGCATTTGAAAAAATTTGGTCATACTCTAAGGCCGGCTGCAGGCTTAGTTTTTGAATGGAGAGATTTAAAAGATATAGTCAAGCTTAGAGAGAGATCATTACATTTTTCTAAAGAAAGCCCCATCTCATCACAGAATTCAAGATCAATAGCTGTCTAGCTATTGAATTTATATTTTGCTCATGCGAATATAGTTAAACGTTTCTTGTTTAATAACAAGAAATTTTGGCTGAGTAGCTCAGTTGGTGAGAGCGGTGGATTCATAACCCACAGGTCGGCAGTTCAAATCTGCCCTCAGCTACCATTTTTAATGGTGTACAACGCCACGATTTGAACGGTTCAGTT
>CAYQSL010000126.1:0-4983 GCA_964420165.1 uncultured Gammaproteobacteria bacterium
ATTATTTTTCTTATACTCACTGATCTCATAATCCATGGTTGCATAACCTTTAGAACGAGATTTCAATTGATCAAAGAAATCTGTAACGATTTCAGCAAGAGGTACTTCATACGTTAAGGTAGTACGCGATAGAGTGCTGCTAGTTTTCAAATGCTGCATATCAACAAAGATTCCACGCTTCTCTTGGCTCAGTTCCATAATCGCGCCAACATACTCTTGAGGCAGCATTACATTGATACGCACATAAGGCTCTTCAACATAGTCTATATAAGTAGGATCTGGAAGATTGCTTGGATTATCAATTAAAACAATTTTGCCATCAGTTCTGTGAACCTTATAAATCACACTAGGAGCAGTAATGATGAGGTTCATATCATACTCACGCTCTAGTCTTTCTTGAATTACATCCATATGTAACATACCAAGGAAACCACATCTAAAGCCGGAACCAAGTGCTTTAGAGCTTTCTGGTTCAAACGAAATAGAAGAGTCGTTTAATTTCAATCTAGCAAGAGCTTCTTTAAGATCTTCATATTGATGAGCATCTACAGGATATAGACCACAAAATACAACCGGAGTTGCCGCTTTATAACCAGGTATAGGCTCAGCGGTAGGATGCTCTGCATTCGTAATAGTGTCACCAACTATGTTTTGAATCTCTTTAATGGAACAAGCAATATAACCTACATCACCTGCAATTAAATATTCAGATTCTTTTTTATTAGGACTTCTATAACCAAGTTCTATAACTTGATATGAATTTCCCGCTTGCATAAATTTCACTTTATCCAATCTTGAAACTTTACCTTCAAGAATTCTTGTGTAAGCAACAATGCCTAAATATGAATCGTAATAACTATCAAAGACTAATGCCTTAAGTGGTTTAGTAATATCGCAAGGCGCAGGTGGAATACGCTCAATGATTGCATCCAAAAGCTTATCAATATTCAGTCCTGTCTTAGCGCTGATTTCAATTGCATCAGAACAGTCCATACCAATAATATCTTCTACTTCTTTTTTTACACGTTCAACATCCGCGCTTGGTAAATCGATCTTGTTAATAACAGGAATGATAGTCAAATTATGTTCAAGAGCTAAGTAAACATTTGCAAGTGTCTGAGCTTCAACACCTTGAGTAGCATCAACGACAAGTAATGCACCTTCACATGCTGCAAGTGATCTAGAAACTTCATAAGTAAAATCTACGTGTCCTGGAGTATCAATTAAATTTAGAACATAACCTTTGTATTCCATTCTTGCCATATTGAGCTTAATGGTGATGCCACGCTCTCTTTCAATATCCATTGAATCCAATACTTGAGCCTGCATATCGCGCGCAGCGATAGTACCAGTAGCCTCAAGCAATCTATCTGCAAGAGTAGATTTGCCGTGGTCGATATGGGCTATGATTGAGAAAACTCGAGTTTTCGAGTCGGGAGTAGGCATAGAATTAATTATATAGTAGAAGTGGAGTCGTCATTGCGAGCGCAGCGAAGCAATCCATACTACTAGTAATTTTTTAATAATGATGATTTTAATTTTTGGTTACCTTGGATTCAATAATTATGGCGATGAATTATTAGCCCAAATCCTTACAGAAAAACTCCTAGTAAATAAGCCTGATGAAGTAATAGAGCACCTTTCTAAAAAAAATACTTTAATTGAACATTTTCAGAAATTAGCAAAAGCTAAAGAGATCTATGCCATTGGTGGCATGTTTCAAGACTTGAGTTCATATGCAAGCCCTCTTTATTATTTTTTTGTTTTGCTCTTTGCAAAATCACTTGGAAAAAAGATCATCATTGAAGCTCAGGGACTAGGGCCATTGAACTATTGGTTTAATCGCCAGTTTGCTAAAACTATTTTTAGGCTTGCAGATGAAGTTAGTGTGAGAAATTCATATAGCTCAGATTTATTAAATCAATGGGGCGTAAAACATAGAGTGGTTCCAGATCTGGCTTGGAAGCTTAAAGAGAAGTTTGAACATTATGATTCCGAGTATTTCGTTTTGCCAAAAGGCTTTAAGGTTGGAGAGAAGTATGTATTTATTTCTTTGAAGGGGGGCACACATGATGTCATTGCGAGCGTAGCGAAGCAATCCCCTTGCTCACACTTTACCTTCCTTGAAATGCAAGATGAAGACCACACCTTACATAAGACACTTGCCAAAGATTTAAATCTCCAACCCGAACAATGCATTTTCATCGAAGCCAAAAACTATCAACCTGAAGAGTTAATTTATATACTCAAAAACTACTGCTCAAAGCTTATCACCATGCGCTTTCATGCCATGATACTTGCACAAATTGCAGGTATTGAAGTTGAAGTTTTGAATCCTAACAATGATCCTAAATTAAGCCGCCGTTGATTTAGTCAAAGCATTAATTACATTACCCACCAAAACTGGATCTATTTTTATATTACTTTGCTCTAAGCCCTTACCCAGTTGATCTGCAGCTTTTGAAAATAGTTCTACCCAACCATTATTTGTCTTCACTGGCTTAAAACTATGATCTTCAGTGATGTCTAACTTCATATTATCAATTTTATGTTTTATAGTTTGCGCAATCACTTGACGATTTATTTTGGCACCTGTTCTTAAGATACGATCCCGACTACTTAAGTTCTCCCATTCATTATCAGGAATGGATTTATTTGTGAGTCTCAGTAGTCGAGCCAGACCTAGAAGCATTCCTGAAATATCATCACAAACATAATTAAGTTGTCTACCATTAATTTTACGAGTAATTTTTGCAGTCACATCAGCTTCAATTGCACTTGCAAGTAGTTTACGATCTAATTCAAAATTACCTGAAGCACCTTGAAGACCAAAATCTTTCCAATCAATTGCATAATCATATTTACTAAGTAAATTGCCAGCAATAATCTCTGCTTGCTCTCTTGGTGAAGGTAAATCTACTATGACTCTATTTTTAGATGCAAAGCGGTCATACATTGGTTTCCACACTTCACTACCATCTTGGTGTTCATCCTCATATAATTGAGTTTTTAAAACCTCTATCATTTGCTCAAGAGTTCTATTACTGGTAAGCAAGATTTCTGCTTTCATAAATAACTCATTGAGTTGAATAAGAAGATTTTTTAGCCTAGCTTTATCACAGCCTTGTAAAGTAGCAGGATCAAAAACTTTATCAATTTCATCAACAAAGACTACTAGTTTTTGTTTTTTCGCACCAGGTAGCATATTGTGTTTATCAACACGAGTTTTCAATTTTTGGATTTCAGTTACTAACATTTCTAGAATCTGCAAACCTTCATTGGAACGCAGCATTCCACCTAAACCATCTCCAGCACCAACCTGCTGAACAAGCTCTGAAATCTCATCACGAGAACGTTTACGTTCTTTAAGATATTCATCAAATTTAGCAAGATTAAGTTGAGCAATTACAGCCTCACTTCCCTCTTTCTCAACTCGCTTAGCCCATTTACCAAGAAGACAAATCACTCCTGCAGTTTTACCAGTCCCTGGAGGTCCGTCAAAAAGCCCTCCGATTTCATCTCTTGCATAACGCTCAAGTATTGATTCCCTAACTCCATCTTTATAAACTAAGATACGATCCAAAGTTTCAGCTTCTTTTTTTAAAGCTTCTTTATCTACTTGCTCATACTTCTTAAAGATCTGAATTCCTTGTCTATGAGCATGATCTAATTGCGCGCGCGTAAAGTCCTTACCTAGAGCAGTTTTCAGATCCAATTCTGTAGCTCTACCAATAATAGAAGAAGTCGTACCACCAAAAGTCATCGCTAAAGCTAGGTTCTTAAAACACTTCTCGATAAAACCAACTTCTCTTCCTTCTTTAGTTGGAGAAAAATATTTCATTACACCCATCAGAGCAACACCAAGAACTGAAATCAAATCACCCCTAGTAAAATTTAGTTTTAAAAAATCTGTAATTGATTCTAGTGGCGTTTTTACCACTTGCTCTTTAGGCTTCTCTTCATCATCTTCTTGAAGCTTCTTTAACTCAATATCTCGCAAATTAGCAAATACGGGTTGAGAGATATGTCCAATAAAACGATGGCCGATGGAGGTTTTAGCTACGTTATAGCCAGTCCTTAAAACGTCTCCAAGTTGTACTCCAGTCCCCATTGACCTCCCAGTTAATAAGTTAATATATTATAGCAGGTTTATATTTTCTTCGCTTTTGCGAAATGACTAGCCGAAAGACTTGCCTTTGACCTTGTAAACAAATAGAAGTAACTCAGCAACCGCACGATAAAGGTCAGCCGGCACTTCCTGATTGACTCTCACTAGCCTAAATAGTGCACGTGATAATGGAATGTTCTCTACAACTGGCACACCATAGGCTTCAGCAATTTTGACAATTTGTTCTGCAAGTAGATCTGCACCTTTTGCAATAACCTTAGGCGCTTGATCCATATTTTCATCGTACTTAACTGCAAGTGCAACATGTGAAGGATTTTTTACTACGAAATCTGCTTCAGGTACTCTTGCCATACCTCCACCACCGCCACCTTGAGCGATCTCACGTTGCTTCTGTCTACGTTTAGATTTAATGAGAGGATCACCTTCAGTGTCCTTGTACTCATCTTTCATTTCTTTAAAACTCATACGCTGATCTTTCATGAATTTCCAGCGCTGAAAAATATAATCGATAATGGCAATCACAAAAAGAAATAATGTTGTCTTCCAAAAGAAATCCCATAGGATTTGTGAAACGATTAAAAATGCTGCAAGTTTATGAGCAGCTTGAATAGAACCAAATAACTTTGGAATATGCTCAGCGACTACAAGCCAAGCAATGTATCCAGTTAAACCAACCTTAGCAATAGATTTGAAAAGTTCAAATAGAGATTTGACATTGAACATATTCTTCAAACCTTTTATCGGATCAAGTTTTTAGAGCTTGAACTCCAAGGGGTCCATCGTGAACATGTCTCCACCTACTTGCAAAACTTCTATCACTTCTGCAACTACTGAAAGTGCAAGCAAAGCTGGAA
>CAYQSL010000127.1:0-4909 GCA_964420165.1 uncultured Gammaproteobacteria bacterium
AAGATTGATTTAGATGAGATCTTCTATGCAAATGAGGATTTAGCTCCGATCAAAACTGGTTCTTACCTAGGGACTCCACCATACCGCACTATTAATGGTGAATTATCCAGGTTGGCTAAAGAGTTTCATGCAGCTGAGCATAAGGTCTACAACTGTTTTCAGGAGAAAATCAAAAATCTTAAAGCTAATAGCAGCTTAAAAATAATTAGAAAATTCATTCCTAAATTAGACGAGATAGAGAAAGCCAAACCCTTTTCAATGTTTTGTGGCACAACTATCTTTCTTAGTTCAGGTTTACTTCTATTAGTTTCAGCCCTGCCTAATATTTTTTTATTTCTCAATAAGAATTTAGTGTTTATGATAGCTTGGCTTAGCTTTTCGATTTTTATAACCTTAGTTATCACTACTAAGATTCAACAAAAATATTTCTTGCTTAAACCCAAAACTTATCAAATCAAAGTCGCATTAGAAGCTTTAAAGGAGGCACTAAAAGATGAACATATTAATAATGAATTCAGTAGCAGTATTAGGATTTTGCCTAAAAAGCCTTGTACTACTAGTAGCAGCCACAAGTCCGATTTGGGCTTACAGGATGCTTGAAGAGAAGATCTTAGGCAAACATAAAGCCCTAAGAGTCACTAGGGACCAGGGAAGCCCAGCACAAAGAACTACGGCTATCGTCACCTCCGTAGGCACTACAACCGCAGGAGTTTTTCTTATCCAGATACTGCCACTGATATTTAGCATTATTGGAGATGTCGGCGGAGAGTTCAGCATGAATACTCTATATGGCGATGTCGCCAACAACGTCTCCAGTGATTATGTTAGTAGTTTCTATGGACTAACTGCACAATTGGGAGACATGCTACAAACAGCTTCACCCTTGGCTGCTGTGGGTCTAGGTGGCTACAACTTACTCAATAATCTTTCACGTGGTTTGCCGGCAATACAAAGTCATAAATGATTCAAACCTTCCGACATATCAAAAAAGAGCCTGAGCTATTTCTAGGGCTCAATCTTTGGGCGATATTGAAGATCACTCTTCTTTCCATATCACTCCTCTATATCGCCCTATCCTTAAGATTAGCCCTAAATAGCCCAATATTAATTTTCCTCTCTACTCTCTACATGATCATTCTTAGCTTGCTTATCAAAAGCAGTCAGGAACCAGAAATTAAAGGATTTTATAGCTCTTTTATTTTCCACCCATTCGCAAATCATTATTTCACCCATGGCAAAAACTCTAAAGGCTATATTTCCTGTAAAGAACTAATTGATATTAAATCTATTCACAATGATTTTTTACTTAGTAAGGATAATGACCAGATTGCAATTATAAAAATTCAAAGTGGAATTGTTTTAAATCGTTTAGACAGAACTGAAATAGAAAATTTCTTGCGCAATTGGGAAAACATTCTCGCTACAGTTTCGGAAATCAAAAATATCAAATCTTATTTCTTCTCAGAAAAAAACTACGGCGATATGATCCAGCTCTTTATTGAAATAGATTCTTATAAAATGCCCTTGTTAAATGATATTCAGAGCGATTGTGCAAATTATCAGTACTACCAAAAGGCAGATAGCGACTACCTTCAAGTCAAATCATCCGAAGATAAATTCATTCCAGAAACTAATTTTTATATGATTATCCGGCAAAAAAACCAAAGAAACAATATTCATCCCGTTATTAAGTCTTTGATTGCTTTCTACAATAAATATTTTAATCAAAACAAAAAAGCAAGTTTAGAAAAAGAACATCAAGTGCTTCTAGAAGAAAATTATTTACTCAAAGAAAAAATCAAAAATCTGCAAGAGTTTTTCCAAAACAACAATATTCAATCAAGCCAATTAGAGCTTGTGGATTTACAAAATTTCACAGAGAATTGGCTTGGTAAAGATTACTTTAATAACGAAGTCGATGAAACAATCACACTTATTGATAGAGCAAAGTATCTTGAACATAAATCAACCAAAGATTCCCCGACTATCACAAAGACTTACCGAATGATTTTTTCGCCAGAATCAGGCGATTTAGACTTTTGGATTTATGATTTCATCAAAAACGCTGCATGCAAATCCATAATTAGCATTCAATTACTAAGTAGAAATGCTTTAAAGGACAGATTAAAGCTAGAACAAAAATCGATTTATTCAAAACAACTCTCAAACCTCAGCAGGCAAAGCACTTTAGCAATAATCAAAGAAACAGAAATCGCAAGTCAAAAACTTTTAGAGAAAGCCATAAGCTTTGATATATCTATTTTTATTACTATTTTCTGTAAAGATCTAAACGAATTACAAAAAATCGATAATAGTATTTTAAGTCCAATTAGATACTCCAAAATTTCAGGCTTAGATAGGCAACAAGTTCCAAACTATTACTATTCATTACCCTTTGCCTATAACGAACTAAATGACAAGGAAATGCATTTCGCTTGCTTAGACTTTGCAAAAGCTTCTTTCCCTTTCATAAGATCTCAAATTGGCTCAGAGAAGGGATTTGTAGCAGGCTTTGATCATAAATCACAAAAAGTAATTTTCGTAGATGATTATAATCGTTCAGAATTTCATAATAGGAATTTTAATTTCATTGGTGATTCTGGTTCGGGTAAAACTGTCTTAGCCAAAATCCTATTACTTAGAATGTTTGTGGAGCAAGATAGATTTTTCTATATAGTAGATAGTACTGAAGACGGTTGGAGTTTCTTTACTCATTATCTAGGTGGCAAGATTATAGAAATAGATAAAATCAACCTAAATGAAGGCGAGTCATTATTTGCACCTTTTGAATTTACTTCGTCTCAAAGATACAATCTCAATCAACATATTGACGATCTAATTAATTTTCTAAAACTTCTTAAAAGCCCTGATAAAGAGCTACAGACAACAGAGAAGACCTTCTTAATTCAAAGCCTAAAAGAGCTTTATGCACAATATGCTAAACCATGTTTTAGTGATTTATACAAACTTTGGAACTCTTATATAGAAAGTCATTCATCAGCACTAAGCAAAGAGTGGTTAGAAATTATTTCTCCATATTGTTATATCAGTAACGGTATTTATGCTTCTCTTGCAGATGGGCGTGAACTTAAAATTAACGACAGATTAGTTTTATTCACTTTCTCTAAAATCACTAGTGATGAAAGCTTCATAAGAGCCAGTTTATTTCTCGTAGTTAATTTTATTTCCAAGAAAATAGTTTTCTTCAAGCAAGCCAAGACTAATTTAATTATTGATGAAGCTTGGAAATTATTTGGCAGCAATAAGTCAGTATATGCAAAAGACTTACTAACTCACCTTGCAAGAGCTGGTAGAGGATTAGATCTTGGACTCTGGACTATTTCTCAAAAGCCCTGCGATTTACCCGCAGAAGTTCATTCCAATTCATCATGCTCTTTTGTATTTCAACTAAAAGAGTTCAAAGACAGATTCGAGATTGCCAGGTTCAGCAACTTAACAGAAAAAGAAACTGAAATTATCAATTCAGGACTCTTGAATAACGCGGGTACCGTATTTATGAAAAGCACACGCTCTAGCGGTCTTATGAATATCAGTCTCAATCCGCTTGAAAATATTCTGACTAATTCAACCAGAGAATTTGCAAATAGACGAAATCAGCTTTTTGAAAGTTTTAAACAAAATCAAAGCGGAAAATTAGCAGCCTTAAGTACTAGCCTTGAACTTCTAAGGACTTCAATTCATGGATGATAAAAATACTATTTTCTTTGATTGGATGGCACAACCAGGCTTAGTAAAAAAGCTGCAATTAGCTCTCTGCATGAGCCTTATACTCAATATGCTTTTTACTATTCAACTACTAGAAGTGCATAAAAAGAAAATACCCTCAATGCCTAAAGAAGAGCAAGTCAAAACTAGAAAATCCAATCAAAAACCTAGTAACACAATTAGTCCAGAGCAAATTAAAAAATTTACTCACATATATTTAGCGAATTTCTTCAAGACATCTGAAGAGTCAATTAATTTTATACAGAAGCATACTGATATGAATCTTTTTAGTGAGACTATAGCTGTTGAACTTGAAAATAGGCAAAAACAAAATTTAACTAGCAGTCTTACTATTGAGGATCTTTATCTAGAGGAGATAAACGAAAAAGAAAATAAGGTCATAGTTCTTGGTCAAGAAACTTTTACTGATACTAAGTATCAAGCTCGCAATTTAACTATAGAACTAGTTATCGACAAAGAGAATCTAAGAGTCAAAGCCATACCGCTCTTTAAAGTGAAGCCATGAAATATTTATATACAGCTCTAATACTGCTTTTCACGAGCCCTACAAGTCTTGCAAAAGACCTTCCAATAACCCTAAATATCTTTGATATCCCTGTAAATAATCCTTTTCAACAGAGCTATCCTGAAGAAGAACATAAAAAAATCGATGTTTATAAAGAAAAATCTCCTTTAGAGTACAGTAGCCAAGAAACAGATTATATAGAAAGCCTTGTAGATTTATTTGACAATAGCCTAGTAGGCGAAGTTCATGAACAAGTAACTAACTTTGGTTTTAATAAATTCTCCATGGGAACAGGTGCCGTAGATGTAACTTTCCAAGTAAAGAACGGTGTGAAATACGCCCTCAAAGATACTTTTGCCGGCTACCCTGAATATCAACGAAGAAAAATAACCGAAGAAATTTTAAACTCTAATTTAAATTCACATATTAGTACTGAAAAATTTATCAGCGGTAAGCAAGAAGATTTTGACCTATTTAATTTAGGCAATTTATTTGGAGGCTTTCTCTCCAACTTCGGTGATTTCTCCAATTACTTTAACTTTGATCATTCCAACTTAGTTTTAATCACACGCAACTTACTAGAGAAAAGGGTTTCCCAAGATTTATTTAGTTTTTTTCAAATTAAAATTTGAAAAATTACACTAAATTAGTTTTGCA
>CAYQSL010000128.1:0-4887 GCA_964420165.1 uncultured Gammaproteobacteria bacterium
CGCATGATCAAAACGTTTAAAAGAGAGTCAGTGAGTGTTGAGGATCTTGAAACCAGTATTCAAGAGGTTGAAGATTTTATTTTCGCTAATGAAGAATTCATCAGAACTTTTGTTGAAAGAAATGCTCGTGGTCTGAAAGATCATGACTGTGAGGATTTCATTGAAGCAATTAGCATCAAAAATTTAGATTCTAAATTTGCAGTTCTCTTTAAAGACTTTTGGCTTAAAAATGAAAAGATTGCTGATTTTAAAAAAGAAGTCAAAGATTTTCTTGAAACTAATTTAAAGCAAATCCCTAGACAGAAAGAACTTGCCAAGATCTATCATGCTTATCAAGAGCTTTTACAGGCAAGAAAATTCTATGATTTCGAAGACATGATTCTAAGGGTTATCAAACAATTATCCAAGGATGAGGAGCTTTTGGCGCGGTATCAAGAGTTGTTTCAATATATTTTAGTTGATGAATATCAAGATACCAATGGTTCTCAGAATAAGGTTCTTGAGATAATGTGCAGTTACTATCAAGGGAATCCCAACCTCTTCGTTGTAGGAGATGATGATCAATCTATCTTTAGGTTTCAAGGAGCGTCAATTGAAAATATCATTTATTTCTATAAGCGCTATGAAAATACTATCAAGCTTATTGTCCTAGACCAAAATTATCGCAGCCAACAAAACATCTTAGATCTGGCACAGCTTTCAATGAATCACAATAACTGCCGCTTAGTTAAGCTGGTTCCAAGTATTACTATAATGCTTAGCTCGGATGGTTTTGCTCGGGAGCTTGAGCGCCTTCCTGTAGAAATTCATAAATGTCTAAATGAAAAAGATGAAACTTATCATTTGACTAAAACCATTCAAAGCCTTATAAGTACTGGTGTTGAACCTAGAGAGATTGCAGTGCTATTTAAGAATAACGCTGAAGCGCAAGATCTGGAAGAGATTTTTGCACGCTTAAATGTACCGTTTCGTGTTGAAGCTGGAGAAAATATTCTTGAGAATATTCATATTGCCCAGTTGATTGACTTGCTGAAAGTGATTAATAATCCAGAATCTAATTCGGCACTACTCTATAGTGTTTTAAATTATGACTTTGTTTTTGAGTCTAAGGTTTTTAGAGAGAATGGGATTACTATTCTTGATGTTTTTAAAATCAACCAAGAGCGTAAGTTTTCTACTGAGAAAAAATCTTTAATCGAATTACTTTTTACTAATGATAAGTTTAAAGCCTTTGCTGAAGCCATTTTGAAGGCTAAGCAAGAATCACTTAATTTACGTTTCGATAATTTCTTAGAGAAGCTAATTAAAGACTTTGGCTATGGGGAATTTATTTTCAAAAAACCAAATTATGTTTTTGAGATAAATTATTTAGATAGTCTTTTCCAAGAAGTTAAATCTCTGGTGGAAAGTAGAAGCTATAACTTTGATCCCCTCGATAAAGCGACTCTGAAACAGTTCACTATTGAAGACTTTATTAAGTACATTGATTTGCTGCAAGAAAATTCTTTGAAAATTAAGTTGCAAGCTTTGGATTATGATCCTAATTCTGTAAGGTTGATGACGGCTCATAAGTCTAAGGGCTTGGAGTTTGATTATGTTTTCGTGCTTTCCTGTGTTGATAAGCATTGGGGTAATAAGGCTCAGCGAGAGAATCTTAAGAATCCGCCATTCTTAATCAAGGAAACTCAGTCTCATACTGGTGATGATAGGAATGAAGAAGAGAGACGTTTGTTCTATGTGGCATTAACACGCGCACGTAAAAAGTTATCGATTTTCTATTATTGCCGTAATAATAAAGATCAAGAATTAGTACCATCGATTTTCTTGAATGAATTCATTAATTTACCAGAGCCACAAATTACTGTGGTGAATCATTTGAATGAAAGTCCAAGCTTAGAGAAATTGCAACTTAGCTTAATTACTAAAGTTGATCAAGGTGTAGAGGTTGAGAAAGCTTATATCGACTCACTTCTGCAAGATTATAAATTATCAGTAACTCATTTAAATACTTTCCTTGAGTGTAAGCGTAAATTTTTCTATAGAAATCTTTTACGCGTGCCTGCAGCTAAGGATAAACATAGTTGCTTTGGTACTGCAGTGCATGCGGCATTGTTTGATTTGTTTACAACATTGAAGCATGATTCTAAATCTATGGTGGAGTCGGAAGAGTTGCTTTTAAGAAGTTTTGAAGAGCATTTGGTAGAACAACGACTCCCAGAGGGTGAGCATGAGCAGGCACTATCCTTTGGTAAAGAAACCTTGAAAGCCTATTTGGCAGAGAATTACAGTAAGTTTAATTTGAATTGCTTGCTTGAGTATGATTTCAGTGGCAAAGGTGTAAATTTAGATGGCTTGGAATTAACTGGTAAGCTCGATAAAATCGAGATCCAAGAGAATGATTCTGTAGTAGTAATTGACTACAAAACAGGTAATCCTGGTAATAAATCGGACAAACTAAAACCGGGTGGCGATTACCATCGTCAAATAGTTTTCTATCAACTTCTCTGCGACCTAGCGCAAGAGAATGGAGAGTTCAAATTCAAAATGAACTCAGGTGAGATTGATTTTGTACAAAAAAATTCTAGTGATAAATTCAAAAGAGAAAAAATCTTTGTTAGCTCGGATGATCTAAAAACCCTTAGAGGCGAAATTGACTTTATGAAGCAAGAGATATTTGCTCATCATTTTGAGAAGACAGATGATCTTAAGCTATGTTCTGAGTGTGATTTTAAAAATATTTGCGAGAGATAAAAATCGTCATTGCGAGGAGTAAAGCGACGAAGCAATCCCCCTGCGCAGTACTTAGTGCTCATCTACATATTTTGCAAAGAAATCTTCTTTCTCTGATTGTGACCATTTTTGACCGAGGTCGTAGATATCTATTTGGAAAACATCACCATTAACTACTTCGACTTCAGCAACGTCGAGTTTTTGGGTGTCGTATTTGCTTAGGTCTTTGCCGCCGCCATAAGCCACAGCATCTTTTAATTCTGTTTCCATGTTGGCAATATCAGTTTTGATTAGCTCTAATTGCTCTTCAAGGTCTAGCATGTTTTGTTCAAGACGTTTAGTTGTTGAAGTTACTGTCTCAACTTCAGAGTTGATATTAGTAATTTCGGTAAGAGTAAGAGTAGTATGAAGTTGTTTCATCTCAGCTTCGATAACTTCTTGAGGTATATCGATAGCGTTTTCGTTAAGTGCTGGGTCTACGTTGTCATTTGCAACTGCAATTAAGCTTAGAGTGAAGGTTGTAACTAAAGTGATTACAAGTTTTTTCATTTGATTTGAGAATGGAAATATACGGGGAATCTTTCTCATTCTGCCTTAGTTAACGGCATTTAATATCTCGACCAATAGTATTTTTTTTAGTTTAACCGCTAAATCCATTATAAGTACTAGATCAGATTATTGATAGAGCTGGCTCTAGGACGCGCCAAGACTTAAATTCCTTGTGAACTCGATATTCAAGGTGTTTGTGAAGTAGTTTAATTGCTGATGCCAGCGCGTCATTTGTAAATGGCTCAGGACTAGAATTAATATCAAGATTTTGATCCATCAGATCTAGAATCTTGAATGTACTTTTATTAATCGCGCGTATATGGTTGTCATAAGGGTTCTCGGTTGTGTAGTCACCATAAGCTTCTTTGCTGGTGATAGAACCGTTCTCAAAATCAAAGTATTCAGGGATTTGACTTACATGGCGCTGACGCTGAGTGAGGCTGCAGTAATTGAGTTCTGGTTTATAACCGAGAAACTCAATTAGCTTCCAATTAAAATTTAGTGCATGAGTAAAAGTTGTATGGTCTTTATCGGAATTGGGATTGATGATTTCTCTATCCATAGCTTCTAGACTGCTTTTCAAAAGGCTAAAAGGCTCCGTATAATTCTCGTCTTTAATCGCGATATTCTCTAAAAGATCCACCATAAAAAAAGCAAAGCTCAAGCATAAATAATCTGAGCGGATATTGCGAAAGGTGTTTTCGATTTTGATTTCTCGGATGATATCGAGATTGCGTCCCTTGGCTAGAAGAAAATTCCCCAGGTTAAGGACTCCGCTTTTGGCTCCAAAGCCACTGTTTATTTTGTAGGCTGACTTGGCAACGGCTTTAATTAAGCCATGTTCAGGGCTATAAAGGCTAAGAATCTTGTCAGAATCGCTTAGCTTCTGGGTTTTGAGTATGATGGCTTTGGTATGGTAGTCCAATTATTGCTATTTTAGCTTGATAAATTAAAAGCTAATCTGTTATTATAGGTTCTAGGGAGAATTAAATAAATGAACGCACCTGTATCTAATGCATTAGCTCAAACAATTCCACAAAGAGTTGCTGTAGAAAATGGCCAAGCTGGTTTTCCTCAAGCGCCAACTCAAGCTGATCAAGTTCAAGGAATGGCACAGTTGGCTGCGTTAGCTAATCCTCCTGCAGCTGTTACACCAGCTCCTACTCAAGAAGAACTTTTAAAACTATTCGCTGCAAATCCAGGATTATTAGCAAATCCTCAGTTAATGGCTCAAGCTAATCAAGCAGCAGTAGCTGCAAATCCAGCTCCTGCTGTAACAACCCTAACTCCACAAGAGATTCATATGCAAAAAGTTGCAGCTGAAGCAGCTAAGTTAGGTAAGCAAACTTCTGAGGCAGCAAAAGCTGCTGATCCTTTCTCTCAAATAGCATCACTTATAAGTGGAATTTTTGGTCCTTTGGTAACTTCAATTGAAAGCGCTATAAAACAGTTTACTGGAATTGGTGGTGATGCCATTCAAGCTGCTGTTAATAGTGGTTTTGGAAGTGTACAAGCAAAACAACTTGATATCAGAAAGACTTTGAAAGATTTATTTAGTAAAACTGCTGGAAGCTTTGTGAGTTTATCAGAAGCTGCAGAGCAAGGTAA
>CAYQSL010000129.1:0-4828 GCA_964420165.1 uncultured Gammaproteobacteria bacterium
TATTGAAGTGCGATCTCTACAGAAACATCTTGGTGACTACCTTCGCAATGGAAAATATGTTTATGGATTGGTGTTCTAGATTCATTTAAATATTGAACATAACTAACCAAACCATCTGGATTGTAATAAGTTTCAGAATGATGAGCATCTTCTTCAGTAGTACGTTCATCAACGAAAGTTATTTTCAGACCTTTATTCAAGAAAGTCATTTCTCTAAAAGATTGAGCTAAAGTTTCTCTATCGAAAGTAGGAGTAACCATTTCTCCTTCAGCATTTACTTCTTTAAACACTTCAGAATCAGGCCAGAAAGTAACCTTAGTACCGCGCTTGTCAGTTTTACCAATAACTTTTACTGGTTCTGTAGAACCACCGACAGTTTGACCTTTAGGTACTCTGCCTCTAAATTCAACGAAGTGGATTTTACCTTGACGATAAACTTCTACGTGCATTTTCTCAGAAACTGCATTAACGCAACTTGCACCAACACCGTGCAAGCCGCCTGATACTTTATATCCAGAATCTTCGCCACCAAATTTACCACCGGCATGCAAAGTCATAAATACAGTCTCTAGACCTGATAAACCAGTCTTAGCAACGATATCAGTAGGAATACCTCTACCGTTATCCTCTACGCTTAAAGAACCATCATTATTAGCAGTAATAATTACATGATCACAATGACCTGCAAGAGCCTCATCCACAGAGTTGTTAACGATCTCGATTACGCAATGATGTAAAGCTTTATGGTCAACACCACCAATATACATCCCCGGTCTTTTACGAACGGCTTCAAGACCTTCTAAAACTTCAATATTTTTTGCTGAATATTCTTCGCTAGTGTGAGTTGAATGTGATTTAGTGTTTTCTTTGGTCTTACTTTCTGTTGTTTTAGTCATTGTAGGCATAGTAAATTTAAAATATTATTGCCGCAAATGGGCAATTAGTCTTAATTGTACTACGTTTTTGGGTTTCTAATATAAGCTAAGGATTAAGCTAATTTAAAGGACCTTTACTAAACAACAAGTAGGGGAGGACCAGGGAAATGTATTCCATTAGGATCAATTTTAAATTTCCGAACTGGTGCATGACCTTGTTCAGTTTTTTCTTTAATTTCTTTTATTAGTTCTTCTTTCCTCGCTGGATTTTTAGCACGTTCGATCCAAGCATCAAGCTTCGAACCTTCTGCCGAAGATAGACCATATAATTTTTGCTTTAATCTTAAGCCAAAAGCTGGAACAAAACTTTCTTCAGCTGTTAATTTAGAAAAACCTAAAGCATCTTTCAAAGGCTGAATTTCAGCTTCAGAGATTATTCCCTGATCTTTTAAAAACATAATTTTAGAATGAGCTATTTCTAGGTTTTGGACTATTAGTGGAGTGATTAAATAAATATCTACAGGAGTTCTTTTTTTTTCTTTTGCATTAGCAACCTCAATCTTACTTTCTTCTTTAATTGCTTTAACTCTGCTTAAAAGCCAATCCTTATCAGCTTGAGGAAGTTTTGCTGCATTAATTACTTCCTCATCATTAATATTAGACACAGTAATTAATTCAATTTCTGTTGGATCAACTTGAGCTACATTAGAGCGCTTAATTGGAGGGGGGTTGAGCTTAAAAAGTTTTGGAGCTTTCGCTAACTCTTGTGGAGAAACTGTCTTTCCCATTTGAATCTGTGGCTTTGATGTAATAGGTATTTCAGGAGGCTTAATATTATCAGAAGGCATTGTTGTTGCACCTAGGAATAATAGAGCAGCTCTAGTCTTAAAATTATTCACCGATCCCATAGCAACATAATAACCAAACTTTTACAAAAAGTCAATTTGTTCAATCAATCATTATAAAATTTGAGCCTTACTTTTTAAGTCCGCATGGGAAGTACTGCTTAGACCTCTAAGGTTCTAATAAGTATCAATCATTGCACCCGCACAAACTAGTACTTGACCACTCATATACGAAGAAAGATCAGAAGCTAAAAACAAAGCTACATTTGCGATGTCTATTGGCTTACCCATACCTTCCGCTCTATTCAAGCCCGTCTGCGAGTAAAGCATTTGAATCATTTGCATCTGTTGATCAGGCACACCCAATTTAGGATCATCTGAAGGTCCTGATGTTAAGCGGGTTTCAACGAAACCTGGAGCAATAGAATTACAACGAATATTAAAACGTGCCCATTCTTTTGCAACAGTACGAGTCATACCATTGATGCCAGCTTTAGCAGCAGCATAATTAATTTGCCCTGCATTGCCCTTCACGCCTGAGGTTGAGCTGACATTGATAATCGCACGTGCTTTCGGCGCTGGAGTTTCATCCTTAGCAATATCACGCATTGCTGGTACTGAAGCTTGAATCATATTGAAAGTACCTTTAAGATTTACATCAATTACAAAATTCCAATCAGCTTCTGTCATCTTGTGGATAACCGCATCACGAGTGATTCCTGCGATGTTAGCAAGTATGTCGATTGAACCGCCACCAAGCTCCATTCCTACTTTGATAATTTTTTGGCAATCTTCTGCCTTAGTAATATTTCCGGTAACAACTTCTCCAATACCGCCTTGAGCCTTAATCGCTGCAAGGGTTTCACTTGCTGGACCTGCATCCATATCTGCAATTACAACCTTCGCTCCATGTTGCGCATAAAGTTCTGCTGTGGCTCTACCGATTCCTCTACCGCCACCTGTTACTACTGCTACTTTGCCTTCTAAAAATTTAGTCATAATTAAAATCTTCCCAATAGCAGCATAGTGCAATTGTTAAGAAAACCAAAGAGTATTAACAGTTTAATCGTATGCTTCATATAATTTAAAATATGGTTAGTAGAATTCTACGATTCCCAGTAAGTGGGCGAAAATTTGAATTTGTGGGTCCTCCAAGTAAAGTGGCTAGAACTAGCAAGAGCTTTCCAGAATCAACCTTGAAGAGTCCGTCTCAACAGTTGAGAAATCAGGCAATGCCTATTATGAAACTCTTCGGTAAAAGATAACTTTATTTACTAAAAATATCCCTTTCTACGGTATTTAATTATTGCTGTTACTATATAAAATTGGCATGCTTCTTCAATAAAGAGCTTGCAAATTCATTATGGCAAAGAAAGTAGTTATAGTTGGCGGTGGTCTTGGTGGTTTAAGTGCTGCACTTAAAGCGGTTCAAGCAGATTGCCAAGTAGATATTATTTCTTTAGTAGCCGTTAAACGTTCACACTCAGTTTGTGCTCAAGGTGGAATCAATGCCGCAAAAAATATCAAAGGCGAAGGCGATTCAACTGATAAACATTTTTTTGACACTATCTATGGTGGAGACTTCCTTGCAAACCAAGGTCCCGTGAAACGCATGTGCGATGCGGCTCCTGGCATCATTGATCTTTATGCACGTTTCGGCGTGATGTTCAATCGTACGCCTGAAGGCAATCTCGATTTTAGAAGATTTGGTGGAACACTTTATCACCGCACAGCTTTTGCTGGAGCAACTACTGGTCAGCAACTTTTGTATGCACTTGATGAGCAAGTTAGAAGATATGAAAGCGAAGGCTTAATCAATAAATACGAAGGCTGGGAAATGCTTTCTAATATTATCGATGAAGAAGGTGTATGTCGTGGTGTTGTGGCACAGAACCTAATTACTATGGAGCTTAGAGCATTCAAAGCGGACGCGGTAATTATTGCAACTGGTGGTCCTGGAAATGTTTACGGTAGATCTACTAACAGTGCGATCAATAATGGAATCGCTGCAGCTTCTTGCTATAGACAAGGTGCTAAGTTTGCAAACGGAGAATTTATTCAAGTGCATCCAACTGCAATTCCCGGTACTGACAAAGATAGATTGATGTCAGAATCAGCTCGTGGTGAGGGTGGTAGAGTTTGGACTTACAAAGATGGACAACCTTGGTACTTCCTTGAAGAGAAGTATCCTAAATACAAGAATCTTGTTCCAAGAGATATTGCTACTAGAGAAATCTTCGATGTAGTAGTTAACCAGAAACTTGGACCACATGGCAAACGCTGCGTCTATCTAGATCTCACGCATATCCCAAGAGAGCAACTCGACAAAAAACTTGGCGGCATTCTTGAAATTTATGAAAAATTCAAAGGTGTAGATCCACGTGAAGTGCCTATGGAAGTGTTTCCATCAGTGCATTACAGCATGGGCGGTCTTTGGGTAGATACTGAAAAACAAATGACTAATATTCCTGGTCTATTTGCAGCTGGTGAATGTGAGTATCAATATCATGGAGCTAATAGACTCGGAGCTAACTCCCTTCTATCATGCACTTTTGGCGGCTTCGAAGCAGGTATACATGCAACAAACTATATTAAAGGACTTAAACAACTTAGTGCTGATGTAAATGAAGATGTTTACAAGAAACAAGTTCACAAAGAAGAAGAACTTATTAATATGTTCTTAAGACAAGACGGGAAAGAGAACGCTAGACAATTACATATCGAGCTTGGAAATGTAATGACTGAGAACGTTACCGTGGTAAGGTTCAACAAAAAACTAGAGGAAACTCTTGTAAAAATCAATGAGCTTGAAGCAAGATTAACTCACGTTAAAATTCCTGATAACAGCAAGTGGTCTAACCAAAGTCTTTTTTACATGAGAGAACTTTATTACATGTTTGACCTAGCGAAAATTATTACCAAGGGTGCGCTTGCTAGGAACGAAAGTCGTGGTGCACATTACAAACCTGATTTTCCAACTAGACATGATAATGAGTGGCTAAAGACAACTATTGCAACTTACAAAAATGGTGAGCCCGAACTTAGTTACGAAGCAGTAGATATAAGTCAACTCAATCCAATAGCAAGAGATTATTCGAAATAAATGGT
>CAYQSL010000130.1:0-4819 GCA_964420165.1 uncultured Gammaproteobacteria bacterium
AGCTTCTTCGTGAACAAGATGTTCAGCGTGTTTCACAGCTACACCAATATATACCGTTGAAAGAATTGCAAACAAGAAAGACTGCAATAAACCTACAGCCATTTCGAATCCTAGAATTGCAATTGGTAGAACCAATGCTACTAAACCTATAAAGGTAGCAAGCAAAGTCTCACCAGCAACGGTATTTGCAAAAAGTCGCAATGAAAGAGTTAATGGTCTTACAAGTAAATCCATAATCTCAATTAAACACATTGGATTCAAACTCAAGCCTTTTCCTTTTGTGTAATTGATTGGCAAGTACATTTGAATGTATTTGTAGCCAGCAACTAATGCTCCAGAAATAAAATAAGTGATGATTACGATGAGTGCCATACCTGCAGGAACATTAATGTCTGCAGCTGGACTAGCACCATGCCACGGATGGCTATGTCCATGCTCACCAGGAATCTGAGGCCACCAGCTAAATACAGCGCCCATCTTCCAAGGAAGTAGTCCTGCATAGTAACTCACTAGAACAAAAATAAAAATTGAACCAATTAAGAATACATAGTTATCACCACGCTTACCAATTTGGTTACTAGTTAAATTACGAATAAAACTAAAAACACCTTCAGCAAGATGTTGTCTTGAACTGTACTTATTAGTATCTTCACTTAAACCTAAAGTTAAAAAGAAAGACACAACTATAATCAAGAGCATGCATGCCCAAGAAAACATCAATGTATCTAAATGTACAGTTTGTCCAAAAATTTCTGCGGTGATGTAATGCATAATGGTTAGTTTTTGTGATTTCTGCTTTTAAGCAAAGCACTAAGTAATAATACTAACTGATAGCTAATTAAGCCTAATAAAATGCCCCAAATATTTTGCTTAAGTTTAACTATTATTAAGTAAAGGAAGCTAGCAATTATAAGGGTTCTGAAGACTGAAATCAAAATAACAATCGGATTAGTTTTTTCATCTTTAAGACCTAAAACTACTTGAAAATTGATTTTTAGCATTCGATGGTAAAGAAAGAAAACCATCAAAGACAAAAAATAGCCAGGCAAAATACTATACAAAGAATCCATAGCTATTTTTTATTAGCAGCTACCACTATTCTGCTTTCATAAGAATTTTTTCTAAGTGATAGAACTTCCCATTTAGAATCCACTAAAAGGGCATCCAACTCATCATCGGGATAGTTTCTTAAAAACATTCCATCTCGATATTGGTCGTTATATTGGTGAGTACCATCTGCAAGCACTTCAAATTCACCTTTATTGCCGCTGGCCACTTTATCAAAAACACCAAACATAATTGCACCAGGTTTCAAAATATATTTTATTTTGTTCAAAAATTCTCTACCACGCGCATAATCCAAATGCTCAAATGCAGCATTAATCAGTATTCCATCAAAACTATTTTCAGGGAAATTCATTACAAAGATATCTTCTTGAATAAATTGCAATTTACTAATATCAACTTCTTCGGCAGTTAAACCTTCAGAAAATAATTTTTGATAAGTACCTTGCTCAGTAAAAGATTTTTTTTGCTCATCAAGAAGTTCATTTGCAAGCTTAATTGCAGATTCAGAGATATCAACCCCAACTACTTCAAAACCAAATTCATTAAGGTAGAAACTTAACCAACCTGAACCACAAGCTATATCAAGAATTTTTTTGCAGTTATGTTCAGCAAAAACCTTAGGAATCTCAGGAATATAATCAAGCACATCTGGAATTTTTACAGAAGCTTTTTTACTCTTAACCAAGCATCTTCCCAAAACTTTAAATTCTTTTGGTAATGCTCATTTGAAACCTTACTTGCAGTTTGATTGATTGAATTCATTCCAGAGCCGATTTTATCATTTTCGAAAGCCAGATCTGCTCGTATAATCTAATTGTGAGAATCTTTGGAAATAAATTTTTAAATCTAGAAATTACGCTTTTAGTATTTGCCATTATGCTCATGGGCTTTATTGCTCTTTCTACTGCTAGCAATGGCGCTTTTTTACTAAAACAAATTTTATTTAGTTTTATTGCCATAGTTTTAGTGAGCTTTATATATAGATTTCTTGATTTAGATTTCTTTGATAGATACTCCTTAGTAATTTACTTCTTTAATATTGGATTACTCTTCTTGCTAAAGATTTTCGGTTCCACTGTTCTTGGTTCTCAAAGATGGCTTAAATTAGGACCTTTAAGTATTCAGCCCAGCGAAATTGCCAAAGCTTGTTTGATAATTTGTTTAGCTTCATGGCTGGCAAGAAATCCTATTAGAAATTTCACTGATATTTTTAAAGCTTTAGGTATTGTTGCCGTTCCAGCGATTCTGGTAGTCATACAGCCAGACCTAGGTACTACACTCGTGTACATTGCAATCTGCTTTGGCATGCTGTTTTGGGCTGGTGCAAAACTAATTGAATTACTGGTTTTAATCTCACCTCTACTAACTGCAATTCTTTCATCAGTTGGCTATAAAATTATCGAATATAAATCAGCTAACTTACATTTTACGATTACGGTACCAGTAATAATTTTCCTAGTATTACTTTTTACAATTCTTGTTATGTACTACAGAGCATGGGATTCACCATTAATAAGTAGCGCCATTTTAGGTTTAATTGGATTCAATAGTATAGTAATGATTTTTAGAGCTTTAGCTTGGGGCTTACTCAAAGACTATCAACAAAAGCGTTTAACTATTTTCCTCGACCCATATGTCGACCCACTGGGTTCTGGTTACCACATCATCCAAAGCTTATATGCAATTGGTAGTGGTGGCTTTCTTGGAAGGGGATTAAAGAATGGAGATCTCACTCAAGGAAACTTCGTTCCTGAACAACATACAGACTTTATATTCTCTGCAATTGGTGAAGAATTAGGTTTTCTAGGAGCCGCATTAGTTGTTTTACTTTATGCTGTTCTTTGTTTGAAAATTATTTCCAAAGGGAAACTTGCAAGAGAAAGATTTGGTTCACTAGTAGCTATCGGAACCTTCTCTATGCTTAGCTTTCATATCTTCGTTAATATCGGGATGAATTTAAGCTTAATGCCAATTACAGGTGTACCACTTCCATTTTTAAGTTATGGCGGTAGCTCACTTTTGGTGAATTTGTTTTTGATTTCACTAGTCATGAAATCTGAAACTATAGATCAAAGATATTAAATAGGCAAATGCCGTCATCCTCAGATCGCGAAGCGAGCTGGGGATCCAGTCAACCAAAGAAATTCTGGTAAGTGGGTCCCCAACCCTTTCAGGGTTGAGGATGACGAGAGTAACAACGCAGATGGGACTTTGCGGAAGGCTCCTAAATCAATTCTTCTTTGATAAAATTCTCAGGCTCTGTGCTCGTGCCGTATAAATAAAGTCCCCAGTGCAAATGCGGACCAGTAGCGATTCCCGTGCTACCAACTTCACCAAGCTTTTGACCTTTAGTAACAGTTTCACCTTCACTAACAAGAATTTTACTCAAGTGCATATAGATAGTAACTACTCCTTGACCGTGATCAAGCATCACTGTGTTGCCATGTAATTTAAAACCATCTTTAACTTGACCAGTAAGAATTACTTTACCGTCAGCTGGTGCAAGTACTGCAGAACCAGTTGCAGCAGCAAAGTCTAGACCTTTGTGATAGCTATCTACTGGCTTACCATTATAAGAACGCTTCACACCAAAAGGACTTGATTTACGCGCAAGCGATGGATATGCAAATTTACCAACCCATAATTTTGCATCTGTCTTAGTACCTAATGCTGAACCAATTAAATTCAATTCTTTTTCAGTTGGCACTATATCAGGACCCTTAGTCCAAATTTTAGAAATCGGCTTAGCATTGTCTTTTATAGTTACAGGAATTCTTTGCTCCCAATCACCAGATCTTGATAGAACTGAGTAAGCACCAGGCTTTGTTAGATTTTCTACAGGCAATAATGCTCTAAAGGTTTTTTGTTTGTTACCAGTCTCTTTATCAACACAAGGAACTTCGAACATACGAAACTCGCGCGAGTTAAACCAAATCTTAGGTGAGTCCTTAAGACCAGTCACCGTTGCATATATATAATCACCTTGTTTGATAGTAGTAGTTTTCAGACTCAGCTTAGGTTTAACTTCTTCAGAAACAACTGTTGTCACTGTGGTAGTGGTAGTAGTTTTAGTTGTTTCTATAAGTGCTTGTGCAGGAATTGCTGAAATAAATAATAGATTCGTTAAAAGAATTTTTGAAAAAGTATTCATAGAGTAATTATAAAGCAAATCCCGTCATTGCGAGGAACGAAGCAATCCACTAACTAATGATTCAATAGCGTCGAATAAGCACCACTCTTAGAAATCAATTCATCATGTGACCCCTCTTCGATAATTTTGCCATTTTCGAGGAAGACAATTTTATCGCAGTTACGAATAGTACTCAACCTGTGTGCAATTATAATCACAGTACGGGTTTCCATCAATTTCACTATGGACTTATAAATAAAGTCCTGTGATTCATTATCCAATGCACTTGTAGGCTCATCTAGAATAATAATTGGCGCCTCGCTAATAAAAGCTCTAGCTAGTGAGATTCTTTGTTTCTGACCAATAGATAAACGTGAACCTTGCTCACCAATATAATGATCCAAACCATCTTGCAGTTTTTCTGCAAACTCTAGAACATAAGAATCTTTTGCTGCTTGCAATAATTTCTCTTCTAGTTCTTTCGCGTTTTTGTTTTCATGATACAAAGCTGAACCTAATAAAATATTTTCTTTGATAGTTCCCGTGAAAAGCAAAGGCTCTTGAGTAACTATGGCAATTTGCCTTCTGAGCTGCTTAAGACTTAAATCTTTAATATTAATT
>CAYQSL010000131.1:0-4722 GCA_964420165.1 uncultured Gammaproteobacteria bacterium
ATGCAATGTAGAATTATGAGAGATTTATTGATACTAACCTCAAGAGACCTAATAGCGTAACTGCTGGTTCAATTTATTCAGATGTAATTAGTAAAGAGCGTCATGGTGATTACCTTGGTGCAACGGTGCAAATGGTGCCGCATGTAACTAATGAAATTAAAGACAAAATCAAACAAGCTGCGGCTGTTAGTGATGCAGATGTTTTGATTGTAGAAGTGGGTGGCACGGTTGGTGACATTGAGAGTTCTATTTTCCTTGAAGCGATAAGACAATTTAAAAATGATGTAGGTAAAAATCAAACTGCTTATATTCATGTAACTTTAGTTCCACATTTAGCGGTAAGTGAAGAACTTAAAACTAAACCTACTCAGCATAGTGTTGAAATGCTGCGCTCGAAAGGGATTCAGCCAGATATTTTGGTTCTACGTGCAGATAGATTTATACCTAAACCTTTACGTGAGAAGTTAAGTCTTTTTACCAATGTAGAAACTGCAAATGTTATTGAAAGTCAAGATTGTAAGAGTATCTATGAAGTGCCCCTTGTACTTCAAGGTGAAGGTTTAGCATCTAGAGTTTTAGAAAAATTAGGACTTGTAGATAAAGAACCTGATTTAACAGAATGGCAAAAAGTTGTTGATAAGTTAATCAAACCAAAAAACAAGAAATTAAAAATAGGTTTGGTAGGAAAGTATATAGAGCTTTCTGATTCTTACCTTTCAGTTGCTGAATCAATAAGACATGCTTGCGCGCAAGAAGATTATGGTCTTGATCTCAAGTGGATTCTTTCAGATGAGATTGTAGATCCAATAAAAGCTAAAGAACTATTGGAAGATCTTGATGGAATCGTTATACCAGGCGGATTTGGCGATAGAGGCATTGAAGGTAAGCTTAATGCTATTCGCTATGCTCGTGAAAACAAAAAACCAATTCTTGGTTTGTGTCTAGGTTTACAATGCATGGTTATTGAATATGCCCGCAATGTACTGGGGTTGTTAGATGCTAATAGTCTTGAGTTTGATGCAGAAACCAAAAATCCAGTTATTCATTTAATGGAAGCGCAAAAAACAATTACTAGTAAAGGTGCAACTATGCGTTTGGGTTCTTATCCATGTAAGTTAGTTAAAAATACTAAGGCTTATGAACTTTATAAAAACCAAAAAGATTCAGATGATTTGATTTTTGAAAGACATAGACATCGCTATGAATTCAATAATGACTATAAAGATAAATTAGAAAGCGCTGGTTTAATAGTTTCAGGGACCTCTCCTGATGCTAGTTTGGTTGAGATTGTGGAAATGAAAGATCATCCATATTTAGTGGGTTGTCAATTCCATCCAGAATTTTTGACAAGACCTGGTAAGCCACATCCATTGTTTACTGGTTTAATTAAGGCTAGTGTTTTAACTCCAGTAGTAAATTAATTTTAACTATTAGTAACTTCGTATCTACTAGTATCAGCATCGCTAGTAGCAAAATCCCAATCAGTTGGTTCCATCATATTTAGAACAAACATTAAGAGTATTAGTCTTTTGATACTTTGATTTTCTATGCCACCACTTTTTGCAGTGTTATCACCGAAGATCCCAGTAAGTTGTGAAGTTAAAGAATCGATATTACCGGTTACACCTTTTAAATCAATGAAATCGTTTTGTCCATTGCCGTCTATGTCTAAGCCTGAGCTAGTAATAGTGTTTTTCAGTCTTTCCTCTATATCAGCAATGCCATTATTGTCAGCATCAGTACTAAAGTTGGTAATTGCTTGACTGTATTCAAGTAATTTATCTTTGTAACGAGATGCAAAAGTATTGCTAGCTAATTGAAAAGCATCTATATCGTTATGTGGATCATTGTCCTGATTTTCAGGGATAGTAATGCCGATTTGTTGAAGATAGTTCTCTGCTTCAGATGGATTTGCCATAACAGCATCAAGTAAATTTTTAGCATCATTTAGTTCGACTTTTAATGGTGCGAATTGATCATAGAAATTATTTACAACACCTTTGAAATTATTTCTTAGGCTATCTAGGAAACTTTGACCACCAGAGCTTATTTCACCAGAACTAATTTTATTTCCAATGCTGGTAAGGGTTCCAGTAAATTGATTCATCCAATCTTGAGTATCGGGTGTTTGCAGATTAGTTGCATTCTGTACAAGAGTGTTACCAATTTTGGCAATAATCGCTGAGAAAATAGTTGGACTCACCCAAGGTGGAAGGATTTTAGTATCTTCTTCAACAGTACCATCATCCATTGGGGTTGCCAGCTTCTGTCCAAATGATCTGGCGTTAATTGATCCAGCTTCTTGTATCTCTGAAGCATAAAGTAATTTATGTGGAGAATATAATTGAGTGTCACCATCAATAGCATTTAGTACAGTACTGAGACTTAGACTAGGATCAAAACTATCATCAGAGTGATATTGTTTTCCACTACTTACTTCATAAGCATTAATTATAGTTTCCCTTGTGCGTAGAGCAACAATACTGGCATCGATAATAAGTTGATCTTCTGGGCTTGCAGAGGCTCTTTGGCTTAGTAAATATGCAATGGTTGCAGTTGGATTTTTTCTAATACTTGCTTGTAACTCATTTGTAGCGGCATGACTGTAACCAAGCTCCATAACTTCAATCGTTGAGTCACCAAAGCCTTCAAGCGTACCCTGTAGACTTTTAAATAAAGTGCCTGCTAGATTGCTAGTAGTAGCATTTGGATCTGTATCGCCTTGAAGTAAATCAAATAAAGTTCTCTCATCTTCAATATATTTTGGTGTACTGATATCCAGATTGTCTTTAAAGAGGTTCTTTAAAGTATTGGTACGATCAGTACCGTAGAAATCATCTGCAAGTCTCAGTAAATGATTTTTAGTTAGTCTGTTGAGAAAGTCAACTGAACCATGAAGTTTGCTTTCAGTTGCTTTTGTAAATGTTTGTCCCACAATATACTGCATGAACTCTGGGCTGAGTTTCAAAGCTTTATATGAATAAAGAGCATCAATACTATTGCTTATAAAATCATCTTCAACGAAGGTTGCACCAGGATTTGCCGCTGCAAATGTTTCTTGTGCCTGATCTATTGTTACATCATAGAGTTCATCGATAGAATCTATTACTTGTGGATCTTGACCACTTTGTATTAAGAGATATTTAGGACTACTGCCAGAATTATTTGCATAATCAGTGTCATAGTCATTTAATAGATCAAAAATTTCTTGATTAATTTTATCAACAGTGATACTGAGCTGATTAAAGAACTGAGTCATTATGTCATTCAAAGCTGCATCACTTGTTAAGTCGGTGTTGAGTTGTGCTTCTAAAGAATTACCTAGAGCTTCTATACTTGCTGCATCCGTAGCTCCTTGTAATTGAGTTGTTAGAGGATTTAAACCTTGACCCTTTGAATTTAAAATATTGAAAAGACCACCGATATTAGTTGTGAGATTATTTTCTAAATCAGTTAGATTCCTATTAACGATTTCTTGAACTTGGCTAAGTCTATTTGTTGAAGACTGATAGTAGTATTGCTCTTCGTCTTGGTATGGTGTTGCGCTATTAGGATCTGCTCCTAAGCTATATGAATTTAAAATTTCTGTGGTTCCATCAAGACCGTCAAGATTGATAGAAAGAGTTCCTGCTCCTGATTGACCTGTTGCTTGGTTTACCAGGCCGAGCAATTCTATTACTCTGTCAGTAATGCCACCGCTTATTGTACTTATATCTACCCCGGGAGTCACATTCCTTGGGTCAATCGTTGCCATAGAGGAATTCAAGCAAAACTAGGTTAATAACCTATTAAGGGGTCGCACCTCCACTTTCCACCATAACCTAAATAAGATTCAGTAAATATCTTGGTTATGGTGGAAAGTGGAGGTACGACCCCAAAAAACGACCCCAAAAAACTTTGCTAATATAAGAAAGGACTTAACAACAATTTTGCCAATGCTTCAAAGCAATATCAATAACAGTGTTTTTATTTTAGCCTGCCCTCGTGACGATGGTACGGTAGCCATACTTTGTAGAAATTCAGGTCCTGACCCGGGTCCAGCCTATTGTAATAGCCGCAAAAATGCTATGAAGCTCAAAACCAGATTATGTAATGATCCTAGAGGTATTGCAAATCATAGAGCAATGGAATTAATCAAAAACCTTTACATATACAAGGTAGATGCCTCGGTAGAACCTATGTGGGAAGAGGGTGAGCTTTGGGCTTATCTGCCACAAGAAAAGGCAAAATGCATAGAGGGTGCCTTCAACTTCTAAGTTGGGAATCTATCCCCAAAGTCCCATCTGCTGCGTTACACTCGTCATATGAAGTCATCATTGACCAGTAACCAACTCAGCCTTCACATTCCTCGCAAGCCTTGCATCTGGGAGCTTTTTGAACAGATTCTCGGTGGAATTATCCAACATGTTAAGATATATTGCTTATGGCTGTAAAAACTAAAAAATTACCAGTTATCGGGGTTTCTACCCTTGGTTGTCCAAAAAATCTTGTAGACACAGAAAATATGATTGGCATCTTGCATGCGGCCGGATATCAAATCACCTCTGACCATGAGAAGGCAGATATCTCACTTGTTAACACTTGTACTTTTATTGAAGGTAGTACTAACGAAAGTTTAGATGTACTTACTGAGCTTGCTGATGAAGGCAATAAATTAATTATCACTGGTTGTATGGCACAGCGTTTTAAGGGAGATCTTTTTGATGAACTTCCAGAAGCTCA
>CAYQSL010000132.1:0-4704 GCA_964420165.1 uncultured Gammaproteobacteria bacterium
TTACGCGCCAGTAAATGAAATCGCAAGGAAAAAAATTCGCGAGATTGGTTATACAGGTAAGTCATCAGGCGGCTTTGATGCTGATACCTGCGCAGTAATGATTACGCTAGACCAACAGTCTCCTGATATTGCAGCTGGCGTAAGCCAAGCTAAAGAAATTAGAGATCATGTTTCTCATGACCCAGCAGACCAATTCGGTGCGGGCGACCAAGGCATCATGTTTGGCTTTGCTTGTGATGAGACAGCTGAGTACATGCCTCTTGCTATAACACTTTCACACAATTTAATGCGCAAGCTTGCTGAAGTTAGAAAGAAAGGAGAGGTTCAATATCTTAGACCTGATTCTAAAGCACAAGTAACTTTAGAGTATATAAATGGTAAGCCAGTTAGAGTTGATACTATTCTCATCTCTACTCAACATGATCCTGTTATTAATGGTGAAGAGGACAATGAAAAGATCCAAGCAATTATTGCTAAAGATCTTAAATCGAAAGTTGTTGATGCCGTTTTCAAAAATTATGATTTAAAGCCTGACGCTGACACTAAATTTCTATTCAATCCATCTGGCAGATTCGTTACTGGTGGACCTCAGGGCGACGCAGGACTTACTGGACGTAAAATTATCGTAGATACTTACGGTGGTTATGCAAGACACGGTGGTGGAGCATTTTCAGGCAAAGATCCAACTAAAGTAGATCGTTCTGCGGCTTATGCTGCACGCCATGCAGCTAAGAACATTGTGGCTGCAGGCATTGCAAGTAAATGTGAGATCCAACTATCTTATGCAATCGGTGTTGCCAGACCAACTAGCGTTCATGTAGAGGCTTTTGGTACTAGCGAACTTACTGATTCACAAATCACTGACCTTGTTAAAGAAGCTTTTGATTTCAGACCATATTCAATTATTGAAAATTTTAAACTTAGAGAGATGCCAGGCTTAAGAGGCGGCAGATTCTATCAAGATGTTGCAGCTTATGGACACTTTGGTAGACCTGATCTAAATCTTCCTTGGGAAGAGCTAGATAAAGTAGATGCTTTAAAAGCTAAGCTGGCTAACTTGAAAGTTTCTGCGTAGCAAATATAAACGCCTGATGGTGATAAAAATGTTATTCAAGAAGATGGTATTAAACGATCCATAAATTTTTTATGGTCACTAAAACTTGCTATATGATATTTCACTCCCTGAAGACACATCGCCACTTGGCGCGCAGAGAAGCTCTCCGTGCAAGTTTCTAACTTCTTTTCTAGTTCTTGGATTAGATCTTTGCATGCATTAGGATCTTGATTGCTCAATCCATCAAAACATGCGGTTATTTGTTGCGCACTGAAGATCTCTTCAGATTTTATTTGTAGGGTTAAAGCTTCTAATATTTCCTTTTGAAGATTTCTATCACGCAAAAATCCCAGTGAAGAAAGAGTTGACGACAAAGTCCACGCTGCTTCCTGATTACCATATCGATTAGAACGTTTTAAATTTTTCAATAACTCTCCAAAAATTTCTCTTATAAATTTTTGGTTTCGATCAATTTGTTCGGACACATCTTCGGGATCTAATAAGGTTTTTATTTTATCCAGAAAAATATTTAAACTGATTGTATTCAACTTCCGAGATGTAACTTGATTTCGGATCTTAAAAGTATTAAATGCATTTTCTAGTTCTTTAAAAGTTCTGACTTCCGCCAATTCTTCTTTCAACTTAGAAGAAGTTCTTTTACTATCTTCAACACTACTAGCAGCCAAGTCTCTATTTCTAGTTTCACTAAAACCATAAGCGTGCCTTCTTTTAGAAAAGCTTCTTTCACCCAATTCCTTGTTAGAGGTTCTTCTTATTGGGAATTTTTGAAGAAATCGATGAAAATCATCGTCATAATTACTTGGGATTCGCGCCATGACTACAGATAATAGCACGAAGGGATATTATCTTGGTTAAGGTGGAAAGTGGAGGTGTGACTGCTTAGTGAGTTCTTAGCAAAACTTTCTTGCACTTGCCATGCTTAGACTTTTTCTTGCCACAAAACTTTTCATCAACAGCACCAGCTAAACCATCGTCAGCAAGAGTTGTAGGATCATCTTCATAGACATAACTAAAGACATAAACATTAGTGATAGTCTTCTCGCCAACTTTCTCTAGATCAGAGTTATAGCTTGTATAAACTGTAGTTTCTGTGAGAGTTTGATTATTAGCAGGAGCGAAAGATTCATCAGAACTTTTACGTTTCTTGATTGTGGCTTTGTCTGATTCAGATGCATCAGACCATTCATAGCTTGTAGAGCTACTTACAGCGAAACCTTTTTCTGAGCCTAAAATATTTGGAAAACTTTGATTTAGTTCAACTCTCTTTGCTTCTTCAAAAGCAGGGAAGCTATATTTGATTAAAGAATTACTATCTCCATTCACTTCAACCGTGTAAGCATAGTCACCGATCAAAGCAAATGATCCGGCATAAATGTATTCAGTAGATTTTGCAGGTAAAAAAGATGCAAGGAAAACTACTAGAGAACCAAGTAAAAGACTTTTTTTCATAGTGTTAGTAATTTTATCATTCCCAGATTCATTAAACACAAATTAATGGTAATAGACTAAGTGATTGAAACTAGTCATTAACTCCATTTTGTAAATTTCTCAAGCGGTTCCTCAAGTTGAGCCCATTCTCTATAGATCTTTACACTCGATTCAAACAATTGAATGATATTAGTCAAAATTGGTTTGAGTAAATTATCACCGGAAAATCTTTGTAAAAAAGTTTGTACTTGTTCAAATTCTTTTTTGATAATGTGTTCTGGTTTCATTGTAAATAGATTTGGGGAGAAATCACCGACTACTCCACAATGAAATTTGGATTCAAGCTTATCAATTAATTTAATGAAAGGTCCCGTCCATGAAGCATCTTGAGTTGTGAATTCATCTTCTTTCGCAGCTAAATAGTAAGCATCTAATAATGCTTTATGATCACCCTTAAATTCAGCAGAACCAAAATCAGAATCAATTTCAGGAATAGCTCCTACAAAATTATTAACTATATGATATCTCTCTTCTACTAATGAAGACTGCTCTCCGACTTGGTCTTGACATACAGAAACAGCGGCATGAATATCAGCAGCTAAAGTATCTCTACCTTCATGTGCTGCTTTAAGTGCATGCCAAATTAATTTCTCTGCAACTTTACGCTCAAGATCTTGCCTATCAGTTTCAGTAACAGTAGTAGTTGAAGATTTTGCTTTTGGCAGTCTTTGACAGAAAGTAGATATCTCACCTGGGATTTCAGGGATGTCATGCAACATCAAAGAAAGCCTTACTAATTTAGCAGTAGCATCAAATTCAGTTTGCCTTCCTTGTGGAATTTCTGTTCTAGTTTTCGCATCAAAAATTTCATCACACAAATTTTGTAAACCCGCTAAATGATTAGCTACTGTAGAATGCTGTTGCGGTATAAATTCAGCTCCGGTAGCTCTAAAAACTTTATTGAGATATGGAAATAAAATTTGCAAAGCTTTAAAAGCTTTTTCAGAGATACCTAAATCTTTGGCAGCTTTAATAGGAAAGTCTTGAGGCAGTCCAGAATTCCAATCAACACCATAAGCAGTTATGTTACCTGGAAACTTACTTTTAACAAAGTCAGGAAGTGGACGTGGAGTGGTTTTCTGTGTATGTGCGGATAGATACATTTCAAACTCATTATCTTATCACCTTGGGGTCTTATCTGGTAAGATCAAATAAATGCAATTCCTTAATAAGATGCTTGTAGATAAACCTATACGTCAAAGAAAGGTTGAAATCTATTTAGATGGCAGTAAAGTATTAGAGAACTATGGGAGATTAGATCAGCCTAAGTTTAAAGAATCGGAATTAAGACAAAGAAGTGAAACAAGAAGAGAGTTAGTGAAAGGTTTTTCTACTCCATTTTATAAAGCAACTACAAATCAAGATGAAATTATTGATTTAGGTTTAACAGTGAATTTTACTGAAATTTTTAATAGCTATATAAACAACTATCATATAAAACCAGAAGTACCTCAAGCTGCAATGGATACATTAAATCAAGCTGCTATTGATTTAATTAATTTCGTTGAAAAGATCATATCGAGCAGCAAATTCCAATCTTATGAGGATATAAATATTACTATTAATATTGGTAAGAAAAGTCCTAAATCGTTTCAAATTTTACGTCAATATAGAGAGGGAGTTCCAAAACCGGGATATAGTGGCGAATATACTGATGAGTTTGTTTATACACTTAAACCAGGAAACTTAAAACAAGAACTTAGAGTTAAAACTGAAACCAATACTGTAAAACAAATAAAAGATGTCGCTATTTTGGAAACAGAATCTGACTATGAAGATACTTTTGGTATAACTTTTAAAAACAATTCTGATAAAAACTATTATCACAGTCTACAATTCCATGATTTAGATACTGATACAAATCAAGTAAGGCGTAGACCTATCCCAACTGTGGTAACAGTAGCCTAATTAACCAAAAGAATGGTGGGTAGGGCTCGCGACCGAAGGTCGCATGAAAAGCATCAACCAGCGATAGAGCTGGTTCGAACATACTTAAAATTTGAGAAGTCCTACTACGCTCTACGAGCTTCGAAGGACATTCTTCGCTAGATATGACAAGATGGCTTGCCATTCGTAGCCGAAGGCGAAGAATGGTGGGTAGGGCTCGCGACCGAAGGTCGCATGAAAAGCATCAACCAGCG
>CAYQSL010000133.1:0-4685 GCA_964420165.1 uncultured Gammaproteobacteria bacterium
AAAAAATCTTTACTTCATTAGGGACTGCATTAAGTTCTTTAGCAGAGATTTTTTCAAATTTTAAATCTTGCAAATATTTAACAGCTTTCTTGCTATCGAACTTCGATACCTTAGCTGCAGTTAATGCATAAGCTTCTGGTGCCACGTCTAAGCCAATGCCAAAGCGGTTTTTAACACAGGCTTGCAAAGCAGTAGTACCTTTACCAGAGAAAGGATCAAGAACTAAATCTTTTTCCTTAGAAAAATTTTCAATAAAATAATCGGTAAGCGCAGGTGGGAAAGAACCTGATCTAGATGCCATGCCATGAAGGCTATGACCCCAGTTACGTTTTTTTTGTTTCCAAGAATCATCAAGACTGTAACTGTCAGTGAAGAAACGGTTTTTTTTGAAAATAAGATTATCCTGATTTACTAAATCAAGTAATTCGGATTTTAAAACTTTTTTATTTTGTTTAGCTTGAGCCACCAACCTAAAGTCGAAATACTCTAGGAATAGTTCCCTGAGCCCGTGGCCCAACCTTGAAACCGTCATTCTCAGCCCCACAGGGGCTGGGAACCCATACCACCAAAATTTTCCGGTAAACTGGGTCCCCGAATCACTACATGATTCGAGGATGACGATGCATTAATTACAAAAACAAACAACAATCGCCATAGCTATAAAATCTGTATCTTTCCTTAATAGCTTCTAGATAAATTTCTTTAGTTTTTTCTTCACCTAGAAATGCTGCAACCAAAAGAATTAAGGTCGAATCAGGTAAATGGAAATTAGTTAACATGCCATCAATCAGTTTAAATTCATAACCAGGGTAAATAAAAATATTGGTCTCATCTTTTAGTAAACCAGTTTGCGCAACTGATTCTAAGGTTCTTACCGAAGTAGTACCAATAGCAATCACTCTTCTAGATTGCTTTTTAGCTTCTAAAATTTTTTCATAAACATCTTCTTCAATCTCATAATATTCAAAATGCATTTTATGATCTTTATAGTCATCAACTTTAATTGGCAGAAAAGTTCCCAAACCTACATGTAGAGTGACGTCTAAAATTTCTATTCCTTTTGCTTGTAACTGTGCAATTATCTCAGGAGTAAAATGCAAACCAGCAGTAGGCGCTGCGGCACTAGCGCCACTTGAAGTGTCTTTGGCGTAGACAGTTTGGTAGCGCTCTTTATCGAAGTTACCAGCCTCACGTTTCATATATGGCGGTATAGGCATAGACCCATGCTTGTTAACTGCTTCGTTAAAATCTTCTTCAGAATTGAATTTCACAAAGATATCATCTTCGTCACGGATGATCTCAATTGCCAGGGTTTCGTTTATAAAGTACTTACGATCAGCTTTTAATCTTTTAGCTGGCTTAGCCAAGACTTGCCAATAGAGAGGAGCGATTTTCTTGAGCAGTAAGATTTCAATCTTTGCCCCGGTTTCGCTAAGAACCTCAAGCCTAGCCGGCATCACTTTGCTATTGTTGCGTACCAGGAGATCCCCAGGCTGCAGAATAGAACTAATATCTTTAAAACTCTTATGCTGAATCTCACCTAGTTTCTTATCGTAGAAAAGCATGCGAGATTCGTCTCTGTTTTCAAGCGGATAACTGGCAATAAGCTCTAGGGGTATTTCGAAGTTGTCTATATTGGGTTTATGCATTAGATTATTATTATGATCTAGTTTTGAGCCGCTATTTTTTTTGGCTCTGAACTTCTTCAAATCATAGCAAGATGAAATTAAGTATCATTATTTGCACTTTTAATAGAGCTGAACAATTAGAACAGCTCTTAGATGATCTCACGACTCAATACAAAAGACTTCGCCATGAAGACGCAAAAGAAATAGAAATTATCCTTGTTGATAATAACTCTTTCGATAACACTGGTGAAGTAGCTTATAGGTTTATTGAGAATACTGGCGTCTCAATAAAGTTTTTCACCGAGACACGCTTAGGTCTTTCCGCTGGGCGTAATTTAGCTATTACTAAAGCTACTGGTGATCTACTTGCATTTTTGCATGATGACTTAAACCTTGATGACGACTGGCTTAAAGAAGCTTATAAACTTGCTGACAAATGTCTTGATCAAGAGATTGGTGTCTATGGTGGCAGATCAATTCCGATTTGGGAAGATAGTTTCCCAACTTGGCTTAACTTAGAACCACCACATCACATCAAACAAGATGTATTCACTGGACATAGCTTTGGTGATGAAGAAAGGTTCTATCCATTCTCCAGCGAATACGGCATCGCAGAATTTCCTAGCAGCGCGAATGTATTGATTCGCCGAGAGATCTTTGATAACTGTGGCAATTTCCGTTGCGACCTAGGACCTAGTGCAGCAGGTGGTTTCAGCATGCATGATGATTATGAATTTTTTGAATATCTGATGATGCTAAAGATTCCAATTCTCTATGCTCCACAGCTTATAGTTTTCCATCCAGTCAATTCTCAGCAAATGACTTTGCAAAGTATTAGACGCTGGTATTTCAAATCAGGCAGAGCTCTCTTCTGGATTGCATACACTGATCGCATGAAGAGAGAACCTAATCCACTTCTCGGTATTGCACCAAAATATCGCAAATTAATTCCTAGTTTTGCTAAAGCTAAAGTTAGGAATGTGCCAATGTACTTATATGTGAAGCTTATTGTCCAAGGGCTTTGGTGGCTAGCATTACATTTGACTTTCGATATGCGCAAACGCAATTGGGTAAGCTATAAAATTTCTGAGACACTCGGTGAAATCGATGCTGCAATTCTAGTCGATGAAAAAATTCATACTCATAGAAGATTTAGTTTCAAGGATAGACTGGTAAAAAAAGGGCTCACTACTAAATCCACTTAAATAAAATCTGTTCTAAAAGCTCTCAGATGCAAGGCTTGCGAATCCCCGAGGAGCCGGAGTTGACTACTCGTCAATGAGGATTCTACGAGGGGTGAGCGTAACGCAGCAGATGAGAATTTTAGGATAGATTTAAGCTACTTGCATAGTAGTATAGGTAGGTTGCTCTTCGGTTAGATGAGCAGTATAAGTATTGTTATTAGCAAGTTCACTTGGAAGCAATCTACGTATACTAAGATCGGTCACTGTTCTTCCATCAACACCTGGCTTATGCTCAAATGGCGCTAATTGCCATGTTACATCAGTATCACTGTAATTATAAATACCACCTTTCTGGTCAATAATTATTCCAGCCAACACGCTTTGTGCATTTCTTAAAGCTTTATCACCTTTCGATGAAACTCCATCTTGAAAAAGAGGATTCTTTTTCATCTCATCTAAATTAGCAATGTTTCTTTGCTCTGAATCAAAGACTTTTTTAAGTGACTCTTTATAATCTTTTATTGGACCTTTTAATGCGCTCAGAAGCTGTGGATTAGTACCTTTTAGTCTTTCAAGAAATTGTTGTACTTGTTCATGCGAACCACTATCTATAACGCTTTGTAAGTCAGCTAATAATGCTTGATTCTCTGGAGTCTCTTCTGACTCATTGGAGTTTTTACTAGCCTTATCTCCCGAAAGTTTATCAGAGATTGTCGAGGCAATAGTGTGAAGGGTTTTTATATTATCAGGACCATTAGTAAGAGCATCAATATTTTTATTCCATATAGCTTGGGCTTCTTCTTGACTTTTGCCTTCAGTACCTTTTTTAGGAAATTCACTTAAACCAGGATCAGCCAATAGAGCAGCTCTTAAAAGAATCGCGGCAGCATTTTTATTAGATTGCTCTACTAACAATTGATTTTTTTGAGAATTTTTTTGAGAAAGTTCTTTTACGTGTTTTAAATCATCCGCTTTCTTTGCACTTGGATCTTCTGGACTCTTGAAAAATAAATCAGGACCATCAACGCCTCGCTCACTAGCGATATTTTTCTTAAACTCATCGGTAACCCGATCTAATCTCGCACCAGCCTTGCTAGGAGTACTAGGCTTGATTGACATAGGATTAATATTTTTATGATCAACTGTAGACATAATTAAAAATGGGTCTCTATTGAGAATGAAACAAATCGAGATTAAAGTTCAGTAAAGAGATTGAAAATTTCTATGCCGTAGCAATATCCTTAGCTCCCATTAGGTAAGCACCAGAAATCTCATTCATAGAATTTTGTTTATCATCACTAGTACCCTGTGATGATGCAAGTTCTGAAGCGTACATTTGATTTAATTGTTTAGTCTTTGCTTTCTCTAATTGAGAAAAAGCTTTATTCTCGGCAAGCATACGTGCCATAGCTTCTCTTTTATTTTTTTCAGCTTCTAAAACATTTTTGATTTGCTCTTTCTGAGCGTTTTTAGCGTACATTTGTGCAAAAGGATCAGTGATGCCCATGCTTCCCATTAAGATACCTTTGATTTTTGCTTGTACTCCAGCTTCTCTACCAGAGAACATATCAGCAAGTTTTAAAGCATAAGTCTCAGTAATAGCTTGATTGGTTGCAATGCCGGCACTGTTTTGAAAGCTATCGCCTTCGTAAAATAATTTATCTAAGAAAGTATATAAAGCCGGAGTGGCCATATATGCAGAAGTGTCTGCGCGTCGCATAGATGGATATAAATCAATTTTATGAATCTATGCGACGCGCAGAAGTGTCTGCGCGTCGCATAGATTCATAAAATTGATTTATATCCATCTATAACCTCTTTAGTAGAGGTATTGAAGCGGATAGAGGTTAAGTAGCGGTTAAAGCAAATGCAC
>CAYQSL010000134.1:0-4682 GCA_964420165.1 uncultured Gammaproteobacteria bacterium
TCTGGGTATGCTTGATTTGATTCCAAGAATTGCTGATCATTGGAGAAATCAACGTGAGCAAGTTCTAGCATCTGCGGAAAATTTATTAGATGTCTTCAACCAATCTAATAAAGGTCATAGCCAGGTTATAGAGATTAATGATGAACTCTTGGATGAGATTTATCAAATAACTTTTGAGCAATTAGAAAAAAACTTTGATAATAAGTTTGGTGGCTTTGGTCCGGCACCAAAATTTCCTTCACCGCATATAATGAGTTTTCTTTTGGAGTATCACAAACGTAAGAAAAATGGTACGGCGCTAGCTATGGTTGAAAAAACTCTTACTGAGATGCGTTTGGGTGGGATCTTTGATCAAGTTGGTAAAGGTTTCCATCGTTATTCTACTGACACAGAATGGCTTTTGCCGCATTTCGAGAAAATGCTTTATGACCAAGCTACTTTACTTACTGCTTATGCAGAGTGTTATAGCGCTACGCAAAATCCTTTCTATAAAAATGTTATTAATGAAATATTTGAATATTTAAATCGTGATCTGCTTTCCTCCCATGGTGCTTTTTATAGTGCAGAGGATGCTGATAGTGAAGGCGAAGAAGGTAAGTTCTATGTTTGGACTACCGAGGAGCTTAAAGCTGTTCTTTCGGAAGAAGATTATGAACTTGCAGTAAAACTTTTCCATTGCTACCCAGAGGGTAATTTCGTTGATGAAGCAAGCCATGAAAAAACTGGCGCCAATATTTTAATTTTGGATAAAGCTAGTGATTTGGAAAACCCAAAACTGGCGACAATCGTATCTCAGCTTTTTTCTGAGCGTAATAAAAGAATTAGACCATTACTTGATGATAAATTGCTCACGGACTGGAATGCCTTACTAGCAGTGGCTTTGATCAAATGCACAAAGGCTACGGGTGATAATAAATTTTTAGATTCTGCTAAAAAGATCATTGAATTTATTTTCAAAGAACTTTATCAAGATGGCAAACTTTATAAGTCATATAGAAAAGCTAGGTCTGAGGTGCTTGCTTGTATTAATGATTACTCGTATCTAACTTGGGCACTTTTAGAACTTTATGATCTGGAATCTAATCAAGATCACTTGAATAAGGCACTAAGCTTGATTGATATCATGCTGAAAGAATTCTGGGCTGAAGATGAAGCAGCATTTTGTTTCAATCGCAAGGATTCCAGCGAAATCCCCGCAAGAAACTTTGAATTATATGATGGTGCTATTCCTTCTGGTAATTCAGTTGCATTCTTGGTTTTAAATAAGGCTTTTAAAATCACGCAGAATATTAGCTATAAACTTACTTATGAGAGATTATTTTCAAGCTATATCTCGGATCTAGAGCGTTATCCAGCAGGCTATGCTCAATTTACAACTGCACTTAAATATTGCTATTCAGATTACCAAGAAACTAAGTTTGTTTGTAATGAAAATGGCTGTTCTATTGCTGAAAATTAACTTATTTAACATAATATTAACTCCTATCCTTTAAAAATAAGACGTGTCTGTCTTGAATAACACAATTACTCTTTCAAATAGAGAGTATTTTATTGCTCCTGGAGTGGAAACGCTAACGGCTCTATTAATGGAGTCATTAATAGATTTTGATCTTACAACTGAGTTTATAACAAAAGAAAAAATTGTTAGTTGGATTGCAAAGCAAAGCTTTCTTGATTTTGGTTCTAATAGAGGTAGATTCCTTGGAGTCTCATTAGAGAATATGGGCAACGCAAGAGTTGATTCAATATTCTGCCATGAAGCTCTAGTCCACTATCCTCAAAATTTTAAATCTGGACTTAGAACTTGGTCTGAAATTGCTCCGGCAAGTAAGAGGCTTGCTGTGGGAATTTTACTCGGGAATTCTAGAACAAAGTTACCTGATGAAATGTTGCACATGAATATCGCAGATTACAAAAGTTTTCTTTTAAATCTATTTGAAATACTCACTGATAATGGGATCGCAGTAATTGATTGCAGAACTATTGATGAAGTTAAACTTCATTCTAGTCTGATAGAAAGTGATTTTTGTTTTGTACGTAAGAATAACTGTTTTATTCTGAGTAAAAAAGAACTCTACACACTATGTAGTGAGATAGTTAGTGAAATCCTTCCAGCATTACCAATTTGGCTAAGCCACCGAATAACTGTAGCTTTCTAAAATCAAACCTGCTTTTCGGGACCCCAGATAATCGGACAAAAACCACAGGGTTTACCCGAAGATGGTTTTAATACGAGTCAAAAATATGAATTTCTTTCGTAGTAAATGTTACGGAATTTAAATCAACCTTAATTCTAAGTGGTATAATATTTGTAACAAATTGTTACATTAAGTAATGTTTTGTACATTTGGAAAATTAAGTTTATGAAAGAGAATAAAAGAGTTAATTTAAGTTTTAGTTCAAATGAATTTGAATTAATAGAGGCAATTGCCACAAAAACCAATCGTAAAGTTGGTAATCTTATAAAAACATGGGCTTTAGATAAATTGAATGTATTTGCTACACAGGCTAATATTTACGACGAAGAAGAAAAAGTAATTCTTTCTGATACAAAGCTTGTGAAGCGCTTAAAAGAAGCTTCCAATAGAGCTCAATCTGGCAAAGTACTTAAAAAATCCAAATATATAAATCTATAAATGTACGAAATTAATTTTGACAAGAACTTTGATAAGTCTATTGAAAAACAAACAGGCTTTCATAAGCATTTACCAAAATTTAATTCAGAAGCTATACCTTCACTTAAGCAGGATCCATGCTTTGGGAAGAATATAAAAAAATTAAAAGGTGCTTTAAAAGGGATCTATAGATATAGAATTGCTGATTATAGAATTTTTTATGTTGTAAATGAGAAAAAGAAAACAATCTCTTTGTTAGAAGTTGTTGCTAGGAAAGATGCGTATTAGAAGCATCTTCTAAGCTACCGAGTAGCTATAACTCTCTGAAACTAAAAAAATAATGTATATAATGTCTTAGTATGAAAAAAGTTTTTTTAGTTTCCAATCTATTGATTTATTTCAATTGTTTTTTAACTGTCTCAGCTAAAAGTTTTTCTGAGTGTGCCAAAGAAAATATTGTAAATGAAAAAGGCTACTATTCTCATATTGAAAGAAAAGGTCATATCCGTAATCAGCGTAGTGCTAAATTAAAGGATTTAAAAAAGGGAGATTTAGTTGTATTCCATCTTAGTCATCAATTACCAGCCCCGCCTGTCAATGGAAATTTTTTAGGTTTAGAAGTTAAGGCGGAGATCGTTAATATAAATATTCCTGAAAGTATTCATGAGGAAGGTTCTATAGACTTAAAGAGAAATCTTGTAGCAAAAGCTAATCAGTATTCAAAGCCCGAGAATCGTGATCTTAGTTATTTGGCTGAAATTAAAGGCGTTGGCAATCTTTCAATTAAGCATGCCAATGGGGATGATATAACGTATCAGAAATTTTTCAATACTTATTCCTTTGATTATTACAACTTACCTTACACTATAGGCGCTATAGCTGCTTTGCCTTTTACAATGTATTTCCTAGGTTCTGAAGGAGAGCAAGGACAGTCCGTGTTTAAAAATATTTCTGCAGTCTCACTTGCTACTGCTGCAAGCTTAATTACTATTCCTCTAAGTCCCTTTCTTGGATCATATTTATATTTTAAAGGACCTAATACTACAATTTTTGAGAACACAGGTTATAACTGGACTTGGTTCAATCTTTGTGTTGAATAAAGCCTCAAAGTACGACCCCAGAATTAAGCCACAGAGTAGCTGTAGCTTTCTAAAATCAAACCACTATATTTAAGTGTAGAAAAACTCTCAGACCAGTCAATGCGTGAGACTGAAGCTGCTGGTATATCTATCCTGAAGAAATTTTCTATAGGTATCTCAAGTGCATTCATAATCATGGCTTTGATTACGCCAGCGTGAGTTACTAAAATTATTTTATTACCAGTGGTGTAGTTTTTGAGAATATCGCTTTGTGCTCTGCCTACTCTAGCCACAAAGTCTTTGACGCTCTCACCTTCTGGTGGCGCAAAGTTAATCGGATCATTTGACCATTTCTCCCACACCTTAGGATTCTCTTCGCGTATTTGCCAGTAAGTTTTGCCTTCCCACTCGCCTTCTTTTTTTTCGACTAAACCACTGTGTTTGTAATAAGTAGAAAGCTGTGTGTATTTAGCAATAATGTCTGCAGTTTGTACTGTTCTTGCAAGTGGACTAGCGAAGATAGATTCAACATGCATATCAGAGAACCAAGTGCCCATGATTTCTGCTTGCTCGACTCCTTCTGTCGTAAGAGCCACATCGCTATGACCGCAAATAACACCTTTCTTGGTAGCAGCAGTCTCACCATGTCGGATTAAAAAAATTGATTTTATACTTTCTGATGAATCTAAGAGGTCAACCATTGTTTGTATCTACTTTCTTTGAATATTTTACCAGCGCTGCGGCTACAAGTCCGCTAATAGGAATAGAAAGTAGTAAACCAATACTAGCAATAACTGCAGCTGTTAACTCGGTTGCCACTACTTCTATATTGAGAATGCGCAAACCAGGCTCATCAGAAAAAAGAATGAAAAGCGGTAAGGAAGCGCCTGCGTAAGCAAGAATAAGTGTGTCGGTCATAGTTGCCATAATGTCTTTGCCTATATTCATTGCATGGCTAAATAGTTCTCTAAAACTTTGTGTGCTATTA
>CAYQSL010000135.1:0-4677 GCA_964420165.1 uncultured Gammaproteobacteria bacterium
CTTTAGGAATTAACTTAGGTTTTTTAGTTTCATTTAAAATGCCAAACATCAAACTCAGTCTATAAGAATAATCTAAGTTAAATTTGGTATTAAAGCAATAGCAAATTTAAACTTTTACTGGGCTTGCAATATAGAGTTTGGCTGTTTTTTCAGCTATAGACCTAATCTCAAGGATAAAGTTTTGTCTTTCATCTTTACTAATAGCGCCTCTAGCATCAAGTAAATTGAAGCTATGTGAGCATTTCAGCACATAATCATAGGCTGGAATAGCGAGCTGCTGGGCTAGGCATGACTCTGCTTCTGCAAAATATATTTTGTAGAGTTCTAGTAAACGTTTAGGATCACTAACTTCAAAGTTATAAGTACTTTGCTGGAATTCATTTTTCTTGTAAATGTCGTTATAAGTAATCTTGCGACCATTATCTTCATGCCAAATCAAATCAAATACGGAATCGCAGCCTTGAAGATACATAGCAATACGCTCAAGTCCATAAGTTAGCTCCACTGCAACTGGCTTGATCTCTATGCCACCTGCTTGTTGGAAGTATGTGAATTGAGTAATCTCCATGCCATTGAGCCAGACTTCCCAGCCACAACCCCAAGCACCAAGCGTAGGACTTTCCCAATTGTCTTCCACGAAACGAATGTCATGCTCAAGTGGATTAACTCCAAGAGCTTTCAAGCTATCCAAATATATTTCTTGAGAATTTTGTGGATTCGGTTGCAATATAACTTGGTATTGAAAATAATGTTGCAAACGATTTGGATTCTCACCATATCTACCATCAGTTGGTCTTCTGCAAGGTTCTATACAAGCCATTTTCCAAGGCTTGTTATCAAGCACTCTTAAAAAAGTTGCCGGGTTCATAGTACTTGCACCTTTCTCGGTATCGTAAGGCTGCATGATGATACAGCCCTGATCAGACCAGAATCTGTGAAGTTTAAAAATTATTTCTTGGAAAGTGAGCATCGTATTCCATTATAGAGGAGACGCAGGTATTACATCAGGCTCTGCATTACTAGCTTCTTGTAATGTTTTAAAAAGTAAGGTCTTTAAGGGCTCGCTAAATCCACAATTATGACGAAATACGTTCATACGAAAATTCTCTGCTGCTTCGTCCTTTTTCCCTCCTCCTATGAGTTCGACATGACGATTTTCAGCAAAGGTTCTAGCAATTACATATAAAAGGTCTGTAAAACAAAGCTTTGGCCAAAAACCAAGCGCTCCATCTCTTGGAAGCAGTAAGTCTAGCTCTTGATTAGCTGAAAGGATAGCTTCAGCAGATATTGGTTGTCCTGGTTCAGATTTAAATGTCTCAATTATTCTGCTAGCGATTGCGATTAATTGCTCATCTCTTTGTTCAGTGCTTGAAGTAACAGGAGCTAAGTTTGCAGCAGCAGCTTCTCTATTAGTAGTATTTGGTGAGTCACTTTCATTAGTTTCTCTTGAAACTCCTCCTGTAGGTTCAGCTGAACTCATTAGAAAAGGAACTTCGTTTCTCTGTATAATCATAGGTAATTAAATTGTATGAAAATAAGATGCTGACTGTCAAGTTGTTTCGTTGGATGGCTTACATCTAAGGCTTTGAGTGAGTGGATTGCTTCGTCGTTGCACTCCTCGCAATGACATTGAAATTTCATTTTTAAATCAAGAGCCTGTTCGAAAAGCTCCCAGATGCTAGGCTTGCGAGGAATGTGAAGGCTGAGTTGACTGATCCGTCAATGATGACTTCACATGACGAGTGTAACGACGCAGATGGGACTTTACGGATAGGCTCAAATCACTTCTAAAGTCAGGTATGGCTTGATGGTTGCAAACTTCTTCTCGCCGATACCCTTAACTCGTTTTAGATCTTCAATCTCATTAAATCTGCCATTGGCTTCACGATCAGCCACAATGTTTTTAGCTAAGCTTGGACCGATGCCAGGTAGATTGTCGAAAGCCCGCGTGTCAGCAAGGTTCACATTGACTTGATATGTGCGTGCAACAGTAGATTTTTGGTCGAGAATATATTGCTTGTATTTATAGTCTCTATTGAAATAAATAAGCAGACTTAGAGTTACAAAAAAACATGCAGTGGCAATTGCTAATTTCTTCATTAGGATTCTCGATTTGTTTTAGCTGTGTATAGCTAAAACTTCTTGTGTAGATCCAGCTTGGAGCATTTCCTGACATTGCTCTAGATAGTTAACTACTTGCAGACCATTGATACCATCTGTGGTTGGTACTTGTTTGTGTTGGATACATTCTAGGAAATGCTTGCACTCAAGTCTTAAAGGTTCATCATTTGAGTAAGCAGGCTTCTCAACGGTTATCGAACCTTCATCGTTACGACTGTATATTTCTAATTTATTTTCTTTGAAAGTATCATTCAATACCGCAGTTTTCTTACTGCCATTCACTGTAAGTAAAGCTTGTTTTTGTGGATCTAACCAACTGTTATGAATATGACCACCAATATTGTTAGGGAAAATCAAATCAATATGAGCTACATCTACGATGCCATCATCATTGCTAGACCAGCCTCTAACGCTAGTGATCTCTTCTGGTTCAGCAGATAGTAAATAAGTCATCATTGAAAAATCATGTGGAGCTAGGTCCCACATTACATTTGAATCTCTTCTATGATCACGAGTGAAATTTCTTCTATCAGAGTTAACATACTGAATAGTCCCAAGTTCACCAGATGCAATTAAGCTCTTTAATTTATTTACTGCAGGATGGTACAAGAGTAAATGTCCAACCATTAAAGTTAGATCCGAATCTAATGCGATTGCTTGAAGCTCTTCGGCTTCTTTTAAATTCTTCGCAAGAGGCTTCTCTACATAGACGTTCTTGCCAGCAAGTAAAGATTGTTTTGCAAGTTTGTAGTGAGTACCAGAAGGTGTGGCAATAACGATGCCAGTGATTGATGAGTCTTTAATTAACTCCTCAAAGTCGTTATAAATTTTGATATTAGAATAATTTGCTTTAAGGTAGCTAATGCTGTGAGGATTACAATCGCACGCTGCTGCTAAAACTCCTAGTTCGCTAAAATTTCGAACTAAATTCTTGCCCCAATGGCCGCATCCTACAACTGCAATTTTCATTCTTTCTTAATAAAGCCCACTACTGAAGACTCTTATAGGATAGCAGAACTTACACCTTAATTGGTATTGAGTTGCTCTTATATGCGTTGGATCTAATTAAGTAGAGAGTATATTCCCCTTTACCTAGAGTCTTCGCTGTCATTATATAAACTTTGTAAATTCCTTTTTTAGGATCGTATTCAATATTTTTTACTTTAAGTTCATTGATACTCGCTGCTTGTTTTTCACTTGGGATTCCAGTTAGAATCGCTCTAATTTCTTCTGGATTTTCTCCAACTTTTTCTACATCAATCACGATATCGTCGCCACCTTTAATTGCAAGTGCTTCTTTAGGTGGAAGAATTTTTGGTTTAGAAGTTTGATAAGCCTCGATATAGTATTCAGAGACTTTTGAATCATCATCTATATAAATCCTGCCCATTAATTTGTTTTCAACATTTGACGAGGTGAGTACTCCATCAAAATTGAAATTCAGTTGTAGATTGCTGTAAACATTATTGTCTTTAGTGAATAAAATATTCCAGGTATCTTTGTTGTTACCATTGGATCTCCAAATAAATCTATGACTGGTTTGATTGATAAAGAGTATGCCAATGCCGTCTGTGAAACCTTTTTCTTTTGGTAGGAAAGTAATTCTCACATCAACCCCAGGGATACCCGCCATAGGATTTACTAAAATTGGTTGAGCTTCAAGTACTCCAGTATCAACTGCCTTTTCTGGCTCTTTAAGTTCAGCACCTTCTGCTGGTTTAGCTTCGCCCTCTTTCCCAGCTTCTTTTTTCTCAGCAGCTTTTGCTGTTTCCTTCTCTGCGGTTTTTGCAGGAGCAGTTTCTTTAGTTGCTGCAGTTTCAGGTTTAGCCGTCTTAGCTGCTTCTCCTGCAGCTTTAGTTTCTGAAGTTTGAGCTGCACCATTTTCAGTTGCTGCTGCATCGCTAGCTTTTTCACCTATAAGCTTGGCTTTACCAATATATTCTCCGGGAGGAAAATCAAGAACATCTTCTTTAACTCCAAGAAGTCCTTTCATATCTTGGCAAGCGCTCAAACTGAAAACCAGGAAAATAGTTGCTAAAGAAAGTTTAAAGAGCTTGGAAGCCATATAGTACTTATTATGACGCTATGCCTGAAAATTCGTCCACCCATGTAGAATAAATTCTGGTGCTCAATAAAGTTCAAAAAGAAAGAATAGCCATTGCCCTTATTAGTTTATCTTTGATTGCCTTGGCTTTTTTTATAAGTGGGCAGCAAGAGAAAAAAATCTCTGGTGCTGAAGTCGGCAAAAAACATAAGCCGGGTGAAGTAAAAAAAGTTGAAGATATTCAATTAGAAAGACCAATTAGCATTTTGCTGATGGGCACTGATGCAGAGATTTCTAAAAAACTTTCTGGATGGCATGGACGTACTGACTTTATGGTTGTGGTTTATATAAACCCTGATACCGACAAAGTTTCTTTAATAAGCGTTCCTCGAGATACGTACATTGAGATAGAAGATTTTGAACAATATGATGTTCATAAAATTAATTCGGTAAATCAATTAGGTGGCTATAAGCTATCAAAAAATATGTACAAAAATTACTTGGAATAAAAA
>CAYQSL010000136.1:0-4611 GCA_964420165.1 uncultured Gammaproteobacteria bacterium
TCATTTGAAGATGTTATCTAGGTTATGGTGGAAAGTGGAGGTACGACCCTAATGGAGGGAGAGGGCTTCAGCAATCTCACTCATATCTGCGTTATAAATTTTTTCTGCTGATTGAAAATCAGATTGATCCATAGCTACCTTAGGATCTTTAAGACCATTACCAGTAAGCACACATACCGCAGTGCTCTCGTTCATAATTTTGCCTTGCTTAGCAGCTTTCAAAAGTCCTGCAACACTTGCAGCAGAAGCAGGCTCACATGCCATACCTTCGCTTTGGTGAATTAATTTATAAGCAGCAAGAATCTCTTCATCAGTCACTAAGTCAATCAAGCCACCTGACTCATCTCTAGCAGCTTCAGCTTTTTTCCAACTAGCAGGATTACCAATTCTAATAGCGGTACCGATTGTCTCGGGATTTTCAATCACATGACCTTTCACTATTGGTGCAGCACCTTCAGCTTGGAAACCATACATCTTTGGTCTTGCACTCACATTTGGAACGTAGTCCTTGAAACCATCCCAGTAAGCAGTGATGTTGCCTGCATTACCCACAGGTATACATAAATAATTTGGAGCTGCATTCAATTCATCACAGATTTCATAAGCAGCAGTTTTCTGACCTTCAAGTCTATAAGGATTTACTGAGTTTACAAGTTCTATTGGATAGTTATCAGATAAAGACATTACTATCTTCAAAGCCGCATCAAAATTGCCTTTGATCTGAATTACTTTAGCGCCATAAATCATTGCTTGTGAAAGTTTACCTAATGCAACATAGCCAGCAGGAATAATCACAAAACAATCCATCTCATAGCCTAAAGCTCTTGCACGCGCAGCATAAGCAGCAGCAGCAGCACTGGTGTTACCAGTACTTGCACAAATGATCTTGGTCGCACCCTTCTCTACAGCTTTAGAAACTGCCATAGTCATACCACGATCTTTAAATGATCCTGTTGGATTTAAACCTTCTATCTTTAAATAAACTTTCAGACCAGGCACTCCACAAAGTTTTGCAATATGCGGCGCCGGTACTAGTGGCGTATTGCCTTCATGCAAACTAATAACTGGAGTTCTATTATCAACTGATAGAAACTGTGAGTATTTTAAAATCGTGCCTTGGTAAACCATACGGGGCTAATTATATCAGCCAATAATAGAAAGCTTTTAGCTTTGTATTCGCATAAGAATAAAATGTCTATTTTCTAGATTAAGACGATTATTAGGCTGATCTTCAATTGAAGTGTAAAATATTTTATTCCTTACATTATCTCGCAAATTAAAAATAGGAGATCCTTTTAACCAAAATTTACCCACCGGAGAATAGGATTGATTTGCGACACAAATGACTCTGTAAGCAGCTTGAGGATCTATTTTTCCAGTTATACATTGACCATTGATATATTCAAGATCTTGAGAAGGATCAAAATCTCTATTCATACCCTCACGTCTAATTAATTTATTAATTAATTCAATTTTATGATTTGGATTTAAAGGGAAGGGATATAAATCAAGTTCTTCTCTACCTTTATTAATTTCTATTGAATGTTCAGCAGTATGTTGATCAACTTGATAAGTAAATTCCATACTTTCATCATTGACATTGTTAAGCTTACACAAAGTTGCAGTTTGCATACCAGCATAATTATTCCAAAGAATGAATGGCTGTCCAATAAAAGGCTTCACCTGCATAAAATCTTTTTGTAATTCAGCATTTCTCAAGATTCGGTCAGAGACAGGAGTATTCAATTGAGTTAAAGCCGCAGCACTAAATGTGAGCGAGCTTGAAGAATTATCAAATATAGAATTTATATCTTCTGGCTCAAATTTAATTTCTGCACTTTGAGTAGTTTGATGTTGATTTAAATAATTTGTTAGAGCATTTGCAACATTTGTTTTAAAATCTCTATTAGTCCAATTCGCATTAATAAGCTTAAGTACAGCAGCAGCTTGCCCACTTCCAGGAAGATATTTTTTTATACGATCAATAACTTCTGGTTTAGACTTAAGTACAAAAGCAGCTCCCTCAAGAGCTTTCTTAAATTCTGTCTTCATTTCATCAGCTAAATTTCGAGATTGCTTACCTCCATGAAACATGCATTTACTTTTATCTACCTGTAATGGCTTCAACACAAGATAATCACACTAGCATGTGAGTAATCTAATTTTCAACAAAATTTACTATAATCTAAACCAAATTATACTGAGTGTCTCTCTGTGCCGGGTTTTTACCAGCAGCTTCGATATAGTAACGCATCTCATTGACGCTAGCTTTATGAGTAGTATGAGCAGCCGAAACCACATTCTCTTCCATCATATTGCCACCCAGATCATTACAACCGAAAGCCAAAGATACTTGTCCAAGTTGATGTCCTTGAGTTACCCAACTTGCTTGGAAGTTTTTAAAGTTGTCCAAATAGATTCTGGCAATTGCAGTAGTGCGTAAATAATCCTCACCAGATGAATCTCTGTTGTAATCAGGAAGCTTGCCTTGAGCTTCCATTGAATCCATGATCTTACCAAGTGGAGTATCGCCTCTTTGGAAATTCCAAGTTACAAACGCAGTAAAGCCGCCAGTGCGATCTTGCAGCTCACGTAAAGCTCTAAAGTGTTCTACTCTATCTTCATAAGTTTCCACATGACCGTACATCATAGTTGCAGAGGCTCTAAAACCTATACTATGAGCAGCTTCCATAACACCTAACCAAGTTTCAGTTGTAATTTTCAAAGGAGCAATAATCTTACGCACAGTCTCCACTAAAACTTCAGCACCAGCACCTGGAAGTGAATCCATACCAGCAGCCTTAAGCATGATTAAAGTCTCTTTGATTTGTTCAAGATTTGGCTCAACTATATTAGCTCGAACCATACCATTGCCATAGTTTTCAGCAGGAGTAATTCTTTTCTCTGTAATGTGCACTATTTCTGCAGGACTTAAGGCATGCAAAGTTATTCCTGGAAAATCATTTTTGATTTTCTGGAATAAATCAACATAGTAATCAATCCCCAAAGCCGGATTATGACCGCCTTGGAGAAGGATTTCAGTGCCATTGATAGCAACTAGTTCTTGTATTTTAGGTTTTAGTTGAGTTTCATAATCAAGCACATAAGCTTTATTATTAGGATTTTTATCCTCGGGACTTGTATAGAAAGCACAGAAAGTACAGTAAGCAGTACAAACATTTGAGTAATTAATATTTCTCTGTACTACATAAGTAGTCGGTTCCTCGCTTGGGTGAAGTTTGTTTTTGATTTCATTAGCCACATAAGCTAAATCAAGAATAGATGCATTCTGGAAAAGATCTATAGCTTCAGCTTCACTAATGCGCTTGCCCTCTAAGGCTTTATTTAAAATAGGATTGGAGGTTTTTATCATAAAGAATTGAGAATCCCTTAATACTCTAATTTATCACAATTGCCTGGTAAGCCTCTTTGAAAAGCTCCCAGATGCCGTCATCCTCGGATCACGTACTGATTCGGGGATCCAGTCTAATAGAAAGACTTCAGCGGTTTCTGGGTCCCCAGCCCTTTCAGGGACTGAGGATGACAGAGCGTAACGCAGCAGATGGGACTTTGCAATAGGCTTAGATTAAGTCTCTAACAGCAGCGACCAGCTTCTCCAGTGCCGGCTTATCATTACCCTCAAAATACACTCTACACATAGCTTCGGTACCACTAGGACGAGCTAAGAACCAAGAACCATTATCTAAGTAGATTTTTGCACCCTCAGTTTTATCAACGCTAAGAACTTTAAAACCAGCAATATCCTTAAGAGCTGGATTATCAAACTTAGCCATAAAGCCAGCTTTATCATCTAGATGTAAATCCAAACGATCATAGTAGAAATTCACACCAGCAAATTCTTGAACTTCTTCCCAGAGAGTAGAAAGTTTCTTACCAGTAATTGCCATTACTTCAGCAAGAAGTAAAATCGCAAGGATGCCATCCTTCTCAGGAATATGTCCCAAGATACTCATACCACCTGATTCTTCCGCGCAGAGAATAGTATCTTGCGCGCGCATAATTTCACAGAGCCATTTAAAACCTACAGCTGTTTCGATTACTTTCACATCAAATTTACGCGCGACCGCATCTAGCAAATGTGTAGTTGCCACAGTACGCGCTACTACACCTTTGAATTTTCGCTCTTCAATTAAATACTTGAGGATAATTGAAAGTGATTTATTTGCTGGGTAAAAATTACCTGCTTCATCAAAGAAAGCAAACCTATCTGAGTCACCATCATTAGCAGCACCAAGAGCAGCGCCAGTTTCAATAATTCTTGCCTTCAGCTCAGTGAGACGCTTTTCAGTTGGATCAGGAAGTGAACCTCCGAAAGTCGGATCACGCAGATCATGCAAAGTCTCTACATCAAATCCTGCTTCTGCAAGCAGTACATTTGTGTAGTTACGACCACAACCAAAAAGTGGATCATATATAAGTTTAGTTTTTTTGTTTTGATTAGCTTTTTTGATAGCATCAAAATTAACTAGGGTTCTAATTTTTGCAAAGTAAGCCTCTTTAGGATTAATTACTTCTTTCTTAGCAGAGTTGGCTGTTGGCTTTGTAAAATTTTCAGCAGCAGCTAATTCTACTTTCTCTAGGATCTTGTCA
>CAYQSL010000137.1:0-4596 GCA_964420165.1 uncultured Gammaproteobacteria bacterium
AGTTGAGCCTTTAATGATTGTGGCAAAACAAATAATCGCATCATAGTGTTTAGTTTTCGCAAGCTTTAAAGCTAAAACGGGGATCTCAAAAGCACCAGGGACTTCAAAACGCTCTAATTTATTTTCAGCTAAGCCACACTTAAGAAGAACTTCCTGAGCTGACTGGAGCATTTCATCGTTATAGCTATTGTTCCATTTAGCAACTATTACAGCGATCTTAGAATGAGAGCCAATTTGTAAATTTAGGAAACTTGGTTTTGTGTCGCGCATAACTACTATGATAACAAATCGCTTACAAGTGCCGTCATTGCGAGGAGTGGCTTGTCCTGCGAAGCCTAGGCGGAGCAGGAAACGACGAAGCAATCCATCTTGCGCAGGGGGATTGCTTCATCCTTTCGGGATTCACAATGGCACGTCCTACTTACCAATACAGAATCTAGAAAACACGTTGTCAAGAAGTTCCTCAGTCAGCGTCTCACCCGTTATTTCCCCTAAAGCTGCAATCGCTCCCTTAAGATCTATAGTCCAGAAATCTTCTGCCTCATGCTTACTGGCTTCTAATGAATGGATTAAAGAATCCTTAGCTTTGCGCAAGAGATCCGCTTGTCTATGATTGATTTTCACTTCTTGGTTAGTACTTTGTGAAACTATACGTTTATAAATTAGTTCTTTAAGGGATTCTATATTAGTTGCATTCAATGAAGAAATTTTCACATCGCTTTCAATGACACTCTTAGCCGTATCAGCAACTAAATCCATCTTATTACCAATCACTAAATGATTTTTAGACTTTACTAGTTCATAAATCTCATCAACAACTGGCAAGCTTAAATCAATTAAATACAGAACTAGATCAGCCTCTTCAATAGCTTTACGGCTTCTCTCTATACCAAGCTTCTCTACTGTATCCTCGCTTGCTCTAATACCAGCCGTGTCTAAAAGCACTATTGGCAAGCCTTTAATTGAATATGATTCTTCAATAACATCTCTCGTGGTCCCTGCAATATCAGTTACTATTGCTCTTTCTTTTTTAAGTAAAGTATTCAAGAGAGTAGATTTACCCGCATTGGGGTTGCCTACCAAAGCAACCTTATATCCATATCTCAGAATATGACCTTCTTGCTCTCCAAGGAGTAGATCATTAATTTTCTCAATAACTAATGCAAGCTGTGAGTTATAAAGCTCACGATTATAATCTCCAACTTCATCCGGGAAATCGATACTCGCCGTCACCGCGCCAAGAGTATCAAGCAATTGATTTCTGATCGCATGAATAGCTTCACCCAAATAGCCTTGATAAATTTTAATTGCATTTTCGCTAGAACCTTGTGAGCGAGCTTGAATAATATCAATAATCGCTTCTGCTTGACTAAGGTCGATTTTATGATTGAAGAATGCTCTTTCAGTAAACTCACCTGGCTTAGCAAGTTTAGCTCCTTCATTTAAAACGAGTTCTAGGATCATCTCAGAGACCCAGATTCCACCATGCGTATGTATTTCAATTAAATCTTCACCAGTGTAACTATGGGGTGCTTTAAAAGGAAGAATTAAAGCTTGATCAATCTTTTCAGCATTGGAATCTTTAATCCAAGCTAGTTCTATTAGTCTATGTTGAAATTTTTTATTACTTAGTTTTTCTGCAATAGCCCAACTAGAGTCACCGCTGATTTTTATAATCGCGACAGCAGCTTCTCCTGGAGCAGTTATTATTGCAGCTATTGTAGACATTTATTCTAATTCCAGAGTAGAGCTAATAGCATTTCTCCCCTTGCGCTTCGACAAGTACAACGCTTTATCAGCTTGAGTTTTAAAACTCTCATAGTTATATTCATCGTGAGGAGTACCAGCCACACCAATACTACAGGTTAAAGGCTTAGGCCAGGTACTGTGCTTAGCTTTTGCTAAATTATTAGCGATCCTACCAGCTACTTTTACAGCATCATCAATATGAGTATTAGGAAGCAAAACTATAAATTCATCACCACCAAAACGTCCAACTATATCCGAAATTCTTCTATGCAAATCACCAACTGGGGTTTGTCTTACTGTATTAGAAAGAACTTCAGAAAGCATACGAATAGCTTCATCACCAGCTTCATGACCACCAAATTCACTATTGTCATTGATATCTTTTAGATGATCTACATCAACTAACATAAAGGAAATATTTTTATTATTCTGTTTAGCTTTAAGGATCTCAGATTCAGCAATTTCTCTAAAATAACGCTTGTTGTAAAGTCCAGTATCAGGATCCATCTTATTAAATTTATTGATGGTATCAAATAATGCAGCATGCTCTAAAGCAATTGCAGCCTCAGAAGCAACTCTAAAAACAAATTCAATCTCCTCAGGTAAGAATAGTCTCTCACGATCACATTCATGAATATTAATAGTACCCAAGAGCTTACCACGCGCTATCAAAGGCACAGCTAGATAGCTCTTCAGGGAAATCACTTCAGCAATTTTAATCAAATCTGTGTTCTCTTCTTCTAGCATTAATTTAATAGAGGGAATATTTAAAACTTCAAACGATCTTCTGTCTTTGTTTACTTGAGTCAGTTTTTCAATCCAACGTTTCTCAAAACCAAAAATCATATCCGCGCAAGGCGCATAACCATTAGAGCAATACTCCTCTTCAGTTTTAAAAATATTGTAGTCTTCTGCAAATCTACGCACAAAGCATCTATTTAAGCCAAGAACTTCACCAATGCCTCTAGCAATCTGTCCCATTACAACTGAGATATCAAGACTGTCTCTAATATCATTACTAAGCTTATGCAGCAAAGCCATTTGTCTTTTGGTTTGTTGTGATTCTTGATAAATTGCAGCTTGCATTAAAGCAATTTCCAATTGCTTAGCTGCGCCTTCTAGTAAAAGTTGTTCATCATAAGTCCAATTGCGCAACTTAGCAAAACATCCTATTGCTAGGATTGCAACTAGTTCCTTAGTATCATCCTTAAATAAGCCACTGAGCATTAAAGACTTCAGACCAATATCCTTAAGTCTTTTGAATTGAAGATTCTCACTAAGCTCTAAATCACCAATAAGGATAGTAGGTTCAAACCATGATGGTTCTAATTCTGTTTTCAAAATTGCATAAAGAGCTTCTGACATGCTTTGGTCATAGACATCAGATATAGACCAGGTTTTATGATTTGAATAAGAAATTTTTCTATCAAGAATAATCAAACCGCATGATTCAACCGACATTACTTGAGCAATTTCTTGTACCGCAGTATCAATAATGTTATTTACTACTAATGACTCTCTGATTTTCGTTGTAATTTGATTCAGAAGGAACTCTCTTTGAGCAAGGGTAAGACTTTCATTGTGCAGCTCATGCTGGTTAAAAACTGTAGCCATCTGTTCAGCAAAGATCTCAAATGTTCTTTCCAGGTCAGATGTCCATGGAGTTTTTTTGGATGCGACAATTACACCCCACTCCCTGCCTCTAGCGGTAACTTTAACTTTAAAAGTTTTTGTATAAGCATCTGCCTCAACGAAGGCATGATTTTCAACTTCTTCGAACTGCATTACTTTGCTTAAGTTCTCAGGGAAATAATTATTTTCTCCATTATAAAACGACAAGGAATAACCTTTGAAAAGCTCTTCATCAGTGTCACTGACATTTAACAATCTAGTAAAGAAATAAAAATTATCTAAGTCGGCATAACTCTTCAGAGTTAAATAGATTTTTTCAATTGCAAGATCAGGTCTTAGAGTTTTTCTAATTTCTGAAGTTAGAGTACTAGTTATTTCTGTTTTGATTTTCAATTCAGCACTGTACATAAACAGAGCAATCGAATCAACTAAATCCAGCCAGAATTTTTCTTTCTCCGGATGCGTGTCATGAAAAATATATAAATGACCCCAATCTCCAATTGCATAAGAATTTAAATCAGGACTTTCAAGATCAATGTCCTTCTCTTTTACATTACTTGAACAGAAAAACTTAGTATTAGCGCTATTAACAATGAATGCCTGCTTACAAAAACCATTTTCTAGAAGCAAATCAAGGAATTCAGAAATAGCAAAATCAAGATCAAGATCTTGATCCTGAAGCGAATTAGTTAAATATTTTGTAAGCTTAGCTATCCTCTTAACCATTTAATAACTTTGATCCAGTACTTTATACCCATAGCCTATGCCAGAATTTCACAGCCCAAACGTAACAAATCTCTATGACGCAATGCATTCCAGTATGCAGCGAATTGGCGTCATACAGACCAACATGGAGAACATTAACACTGTTGGCTACAAAAGTGTACATCCAGATTCAGCTCTTTTTGCAAATACCCTCCAAGAAGTCTTTCGTGACAATGGACAGGGAGATTTAATCCACACAAATAATACACTAGATTTAGCAATTTCCAAAGCCAACGCTTATTTCCTCGTAGAAGGAGAATCCGGTCCAGAAAAAACCAGAGATGGCCAATTCAATATAAATGAAGCTGGCAAAATAGTAGATGTTCAAAATAGAGAACTAGTAATTTTAGATCAAAAAGCTAATAAACCAATCGCCGAAAAAATTGTTTCAGGTGGTGTAGTTGAAGTAGATAAAGATGGTCACCTTAGAATTGATGGAGAACTTTATGG
>CAYQSL010000138.1:0-4588 GCA_964420165.1 uncultured Gammaproteobacteria bacterium
GTCCAAACTTATCCTCAACTCCCATACGTTTAAATTTGCAATCACTTATAGAAGCTTCTGCGATAACTGCTGCAACCGATTCACCAAGACCACCAATAATATTGTGCTCTTCAAGTGTAATCACTTTGCGTGTTTTAGTCGCTGAACGAATAATCGCTTCATGATCAAGTGGCTTTATAGTAGCCATATTAATTACTTCAATACTAAAGCCTTCTTCAGCTAAAACCTTCGCAGCTTCAACTGCTCTTGTGAGCATTACACCGCAAGCTATTAAACTTAGATCTTTACCAGCACTTACAGTAACTGCTTTGCCAATTTGAAATTTATAATCATCGCCAAGAATTACCGGCACCTTAGCTCTACCCAAACGCACATACGCAGGACCATGATGGTTATTAGCCAGCTCGTAAATAGCCTGGTAAGCTTCAGTTGCATCCGCAGGCACAATCACTGTCATTCCTGGAATAGCTTTCATCAAAGCAATATCTTCTATGATTTGATGACTTGCCCCATCTTCACCAACTGTAAGACCTGCATGAGTTGCACAAACTTTTACATTGAGATGATTATGCGCAACTGAGTTACGAACAAATTCCCAAGCTCTACCTGCAGCGAACATAGCAAAGCTACTTGCAAAAGGAGTTTTACCTGCACGCGCGAGTCCAGCAGCAACACCGATCATATTGTTCTCAGCGATACCCATATTAAAAAATCTCTCTGGAAATGCATTCGCAAAAAGTTTAGTCTGGGTACTTCCAGAAAGATCTGCATCAAGTACTACAACATTAGGGTTAGATGAACCAAGCTCCAAAAGTGCTTGACCATAAGCTTCTCTCGTTGCGATTTTGTCACCGAGCTTCCAAGCAGTTAATTCTTTTACTTCTAAATTTGCCATTAAACCAACGCTCCTAATTCAAGTAGAGCTTTCTCAAGTTCTTCTGTCTTCGGTGCAACACCATGCCATTTAACTTGATCTTCCATAAAGCTTACACCTTTACCTTTAATGGTATTAGCGATAATTGCAACTGGCTTGCCAGCAGAGCGCAATGAATATGCTTGATTCAGAGCAGAATCAATCTGTTCAAGATCATGCCCATCAATCTCAATCACTTCCCAATTAAAAGCTTTGAATTTATCTGCAAGCGGATTTAAAGCCATAGTAGTTTCAGTCCAACCGTCTAATTGAATACGATTACGATCAATGAAAGCAATTAAATTAGTAGTTTTATAATGACCACAAGCCATTATTGCTTCCCACATAGAACCTTCTTGTAATTCACCATCGCTACTGATTGCAAAAATCTTCTTGTCACTTTTATCAAGTCTCGCTGCAAGAGCAAGTCCTAAAGCATTACTCAATCCATGTCCAAGTGAACCTGTAGACATTTCCACACCTTTAACTCTAGTGCGATCAATATGTCCTTGAAAAGCTGAACCTAGTTTTCTAAAACTCATTGTCTCTTCTATAGGGAAAAAGCCTGCAAGTGCAAGACATGAGTAAACAGCTGGCGAAGCATGTCCCTTACCAACCACGACAATATCGCGCTCAGCATATTCCGGATCATGTGCATTGTAATTCAGATGCCCACCGAAATATAGAACCGCAAGAATATCAGCCACAGACAATGAACCGCCTGGGTGACCGGAGTTTGCAGCATGAATCATGCGCAGTGAATTCACTCTGATAGCTCTAGCCATCTCGGCGATGAGTTTAAAGTCTTGGTTAAAATCTATAGTCATTAAAATTCTCTTCTGGATTAGTTACTAAAATAATTTTTCAGATCTTGATAGTTATTGATCTGGACACCTTGTTTTACTTCAGTGTTATTAAATATTCTGTTTTTCAAACTGTTTTTCTTTTTCATGTTTAATCTCTTAGAGAACTTCACATTATTAGAAGCATCAATAGTCGCAAGACCTTGATCCAAGCCAGTTAGAGAAGTAAGACCTCTTGCACTTGGTTCATGAAAAAAGAAAACATATTCTTGATTTTTTACTACAGTACCATTCACAAATGGAGATTGGAATTTTGCCCATTCATTAAGATTCAAAGCCTCTTGATCTTGGCTCAAGCCTTTAATCGGATCTATAACTTGAAATTTCAATTTTCTAACATTGAGTTTTTTACTTTTAGTATTCTCATAACCCAAGAACTTGCCTTTGAAAACTATTCCAGAATAATCTTTCAGTTCATCAACATTTAAGGTCTTAGTTAAAAGGCAATTATTTCCCAAACCAGCTTTTTTCTCTTCTTCAGCAAACACAGAAGAAGAACTGATTATAAGTAGGAGCAAAAGTGCTAAAAAGTTTTTCACAGAGAAAATTCTAGCATTCCTCTGACAGGCAGATTTTATTAGATGAATTCGTTAAGTTTGCCTGAATCAAGCACATGAGCTTTAAGCTTTCTTAAAGCTTTGGCTTCAAGTTTCTTGACTTTGTCTTTTGGCATTTTGAGAAGTTCTGAAAGTTCTTCAAAACTATACATTCTTTGATTCTCATCTTCAATCAAACCATAACGTAAGATCAAAACCGCTTGTTCATCTTCAGAAAGATCATTGATGATATTTTTCAATTCCTGTCTTAAAAGTCTGGCAGTCGTATATTGATCTGGTGAATCACCAGCAGCCTGGGTTTCAATGAAGTCAGCAATAGTAGCTCCTTCATCTGTGTTACCAACCTTGCTTGAAATGGAAATAGTTTTCATATGCAAGTTTTGAATCTCATGAAGCTTCTCTTTAGAGATATCCATGATGGTCATAATTTCTTCTTCAGTCGGCGTACGTCCAAGACGCTGAGTAATTTCAGCAATAACTTTTCTTAACTTGCTCGAATTCTCAATCATGTGAACTGGAATTCTAATTGTTCTAGATTTATCAGCAATTGATCTTGATATCGCTTGTCTAATCCACCATGTTGCAAAAGTGCTGAATTTATAACCTTTAGCTGCATCGAATTTATCTGCTGCACGCATCAATCCTAGATTACCTTCTTGAATCAAATCCAATAACTGAATATTGTTTGATGCATAGCGCTTAGCAACGCTTACTACTAATCTCAAATTAGCTTGAACTAATTTACGTTTAGCTTTCTCACCTTCTACTCCACCTTTACGGATTATTCTGGTGATTATAATTTCTTCATCGGAGGAAAGAGTTGCAATCTTACCGATCTCTCTTAAGTAGAGATATATACTGTCATCAGAGCTAGTTCTCTCTTTACTAGCAACTTTCTTTTTCTCGACTTTCTTAGGAGCAGCTTCTTCTTCAGTTACATCTTCAACTTCTAGATCATCACCCTCTTTAAAAATTTCTTCTGTATCTAAATTCTTTTCAAAAAACTCTAACTCAAGTAATTCTTCTTTGCTTGGCTCATCACCGAAGTCAATTACTTCATTTTCATCAAAATTAGAATTATGATTTTTACCAGACATTAATTTACTATATTGTACGCAGTTATCCTTTTAATTTACCCTTAATGCTTCGCTTACAAAACATTTTGCCAAAATCGCAAGACGTCTATACCAATTCAATTGGTTTTAGGGCAAATTTAATGCTTATTAATTTTAAAGCATCTATGAAATTCTCAATTTCCCTTTCAGAATTCAAGGAAGATAATGAGATTCTAATTGCCTTAGTTGCAATAGTCTCTGGAATTGCACATGCTCTAAGCACATAAGAACTTTCAATCTCAGCATCACCTACAGTTTTATTTGCAGTGCATGCCGAACCAGAAGAAATCGCAAAACCTTTTAAGTCTAATTGCAGAACCATCTCTTCACTTTTAAGTTTACAGTTCGACAAAGTAAAATTTAAATTTCCTGGAACCCTCTTATTTAAATCCTTTGGACCATTAATTGCCAAGCTTTCAATTTGATTTAATTTAGTAAATAGATCTTCTTGCAAATCTTTGATTTTGTTTTTTCTTGTAGGTTCTGAATTTAACTTTGCCGCTAAAGCAAAAGCAATAATAGACAGTAAATTCTCAGTTCCCGATCTTATATCTTTTTCTTGTGAGCCGCCTATAGTCAGGGGCTTGAATTGATTAGAAAATTTTTCTTGGATTCTTTTATTGATATACAACAGACCTACACCTTTTGGTCCATGAATTTTATGAGCAGAAGCTGAAATGAAGTCTATATCTAGCTTTGATAAGTCAATTTCCAATTTTGTAAAAGTTTGCACACAATCACTATGAAAAAAAACATTTGTAAACTTCTTAGTAATTTTTGCAATTGCAACAATATCATTTATAGTACCGATTTCATTATTGCCATGCATAATTGAAACTAAAATTTTCTTGCCAAAATTCTCTTGTAATTTTTTTTCAAATTCCTTTAAATCAATAAGCCCTTCTTTATCTAAAGAAAGCCATAAAATTGGTTTAGCTAAACTCTTTGCACTCTCAATCACTGAGGCATGTTCAGCAGGACTAGTTATGATCAAATCGTAATCAAGTAATTTGAAAATTGTGTTGTTCGATTCAGTTGCGCCCGAAGTGAAAAATAATTCTTGAGCATCTGCATTTAAGATTTCCGCAATATCTTGCCTAGCTTTTTCTAATTGTTTTTTTGCTTTACGTCCTTGAGAAT
>CAYQSL010000139.1:0-4577 GCA_964420165.1 uncultured Gammaproteobacteria bacterium
ATAATTTCATCAATGTGTATTTTAACATTAAGACTTATAATGAAGGCTAATGCATAACAATATTAAAATGTTGCAAGACTGGAAGCCTTATAATGAGTCGATTATATGGGAGCTTGCTGATTACTACTTTCAAAACAAAGGTACGGCTGTTTTTAGTAAAAAAGTCGGTAATGCAATCCCACACAACATTAACACCAATTATCCAAATGCTTTATCAATTGCCAAGCTAGTGAAAGCAGCTATAGATCAGTATCCTAATTTAAGTAGTTTTATGGTGTTAGAAACTGGTGCAGGTTCGGGTTATTTCTCAATGCATTTTTTGCATGCTCTTAAGGATTTGGGTTTGCAAGGGAAAGTTAAGCTAATAATTTCTGATTACTCGAAATTGATGATCCAAGAAATCAAAGCTAGTAAGATTGTTGAAGATTTTATTGAAGGCAAAGACTATGAGTTAGTTGTATTGGATGTTTTAAAGCCAGAAGAGGCTAAATATCTTAATGGAGAAAATTTTAAATTCAATAACTTGCTCGCTTCTATCATGAATTATGTTTTTGATACTTTGCCGGTGACAATCTTGAAGAAAAAAGCTAATGCAGAATTCGAAGAATTATACTTGCGTATTAATCAAGCTAGTGAAGGTAAATATGAACCTCTAGAAAATTCGCAACTGCTAACAAATTTAGTCAAAGACTTGAAATTTCATGATTATAAAGCTAGCTCTCAGTCTGAGATTGAGAAGAAATATTACGAAGATTTCAAAGAGTTTTATCAAGATGCAAATACAGCAAGATTTATTCCCTTTACCTATTCAGTTTTAGAAGCAGCAACTAAACTTTTGGCTTTAACTTTAGAGAAAGGTTTTCTTTTTAGTGCTGATATACCACCTCTTGCAAATAGTTTTTGCCAAATAGTCGGTAATGCTGTTGCCCATGAAATTGATAATGAGTTTATTGCTTACTACTTTTCTAAAACTGGTAACTTTTCAGTAATTCAAACTGATTCAATTCTTTCTAGAATAGTTTTGACTAATAATTTAGATACAGCACATTTACTCAATAAATCCTTTGAAGAGAATTTCGTTATCTATAACTCAGTAAAACGTTATCGTGATTTGCAAGAGGTTTTAGTGCGTTTCGAGTTTAAAGAATCAATGGATTGTATGAAATATATTCTCCAAGAGTTTGAGAGGCTTGCTGGTCCAAACTCTCTCTATACCTGGCTTTACTGGGCAACTTATCATTTGATTCTTGATGAAGATGAGAAAGCAATTGCAGCCTATAAGAAAGCGCGTAAATTAGATTACTTAGACTCCTATTCTTTGGATACTGTAATAGCTAGAATTGAAAGTTTAAAAACTTAATTTGATGTCAAAAATTTTTGCTAACTCTGCATAAGCTTCATCAAGATGAGTAAGGAAGTTCTCGTCTAATAACATTTCTAAATTTAATTCATCTGGATAGAATTTATTGATCCAAGTTTTCATTTTATTGTATAGAGCTTCATTGTAAAAAACACTTTGTTTGCAGTTTTGTACTTGCTTCTCGCTCATTACTATTCTTAATCTTAAGCAAGCTGGACCACCACCATTGCGCATGCTTTCTTTAAGATCCAGATAGTAAACGTCTTTGATAGGTATCCTTGAGTTGTGAATAATTTTACTATCGATGAAGTTTTTGACACGAAGATTCTCTTTACACTCAAGAGGACAAACCAGTAGCATTTGATCAGAATGCTCTGGACTTAAAATTTGTGAATTGAAAATGTACGACTCCACTGCATCTTTAAGGCTGATTTCACTATCTTTGGCTTCAAGTAAAACTAAATCTTTGCTGGTAATTTTTTTATATTTTTTTTGTAACTCTTCCAGGACTTGGCTTTGACTTATAAAAGATTTCTCATGATAGAAAAATAAATTTTTGTTACCAGTACTAATTACATCATTGTGGAAAACTCCAGCATCAATAGCCTCTGGTAACTGCTGTGCAAGAACTATGGCTTCTGGATTAAGTTCATGACTTTTGCTAATCTCCTCAAAAGCTTCTAAGCTCTGTCTTGCAGGATGCTTGCTAGGTAAGCTTTCTAAGGGCTTTGTGTTTGAATATCCATACACGAAAAGCTCTAAACCTGGCATGCCATAATCTTCACAAAACCTTGTATGATTCGCGGCACCTTCATCTGCCATAGAAGATTTTAAAGGACTATGCAGTTTGAAATCATTAGTGGCAAAAACTTGTCTGAAGTATTTAAAAGTATATTGAGATTCAATCAAACGATGAAAATTTGTTTGCAGATTTGCTGTGGTGATATGTAATTTATTATCACTTGTATCTGAGCTTGGTGACACGGTTCCCGCATTTGCTGTCCACATGAAAGCTGAGCTGAAAATAGATTTGAAAAGTTTAGGATCTTGTTCGAAGATTTTTTTTAGGACATCACTGCGAGAACCTTTGTAGCCAATGGCTTTTATTGCTTCAAGCTCTGGTCGAATTTGTGGAGGAATAATTGCTTCTTTAATACCTAATTGGGATAGGAATTTGATTTTCTCAAGGCTTTGCAGTGCTGCGGCTTTTGGTTTAGAGACTAGACCTTCATTGCTTGTTGAAGCGAGGTTGCCTTGTGCCAAGCCGGAAAAAAGATGCGTAGGTCCAGGCAAGCCATCAAAATTTATTTCGTAGTATTTTTCAGGCTGCATATTGTTACTAGTTAAACACTATAAAGTATCACTGCCAATCTAAAAAGTCTGCAAATTTCTTTTGCAGCTGTATATATAATCTAGAAAGGGATAGATCGGAATCTTTAATTTCTGTGCTTCTTGCTTCTGTAGCTTTAGAGCCATCATTTGGTTGGAAGCATATTGTCATGGTCTCTTTGGTTGGATGCCCTATTGTTTCTTCTTCAAATTTAATTAAAATAAATTTTCCTGCTTTGCCTCCAAAGGTTGAATCATTACTAACTAAACAATCAAGAAATCTGCCATCCGCTCCTTGTGTTTGGGGATCTAATGATTGCATTCCATTCTTGGAAAGGTATTCTTTCGTATTAGTTCTTCTGAGAAATTTCAGATTAGCATCAGATTCAATTGCAGAAACTAGTTCATCTTTCGCGCTTCCTTGGCTATTGCCTTGGTTAGGAGTAGCAAGTTGTATAAGTTCAGTTAACTTTTTCAGTAGAGCTCCACCAGGATGTTTATTTAGTCTTCTTCTTAATTCGTCATAATCAACAGCCCCTTCTTTGTTCGTTGGCACCGAGTTGCCCCTACCAAGAATTGGTCTAAGCTGTTCCGCAATTGGTTTTAAAAATTGACTTATACTTATATATGACATTATGTTGATTTTAACATAAGATAATGGACAAAGTCGTAGTAGATTTTGTAAGAAAAAAACATTGAACCTCTTAACCCAACTTCAAAAAGACCATCAAGAACTCTATCCATGTTTGGAGGCTTTACTGCTTGATTTGACTAAAGTAAAAAATGAACGTGATGACGAGTTTTTAATTGCAAAAATCAATCAACTTCTTGTTTATATTGAAGAACTTTTAGCTGGTCACTTCCAAATAGAAGAGAAAGAGTTTTTCCCAGAACTTTTACATAATGATCCAAGTCGCAAAGAATTAATTAATAGGCTTTTAAAGGATCATCAGGAGATTGAAGCTAAGTTTAGTGATTTAAAAACCAGATTAGCCGAATTTCAGCAAAGCCTTTTAATTAGGGACTTGGATTACCAAAAAATGCTGCTTTACCCTGCTTATAACCTTATAGCCACTATTAATCACCATGCTTTGAGGGAAGATAGGGAAATATTAGATATATAGTATAATATGTCAATATGTGTGGAATCGTTTCCTATATTGGCTCAAAGAACGCAAAAGACATTTTATTACAAGGTTTAAGAACTCTGGAGTATCGTGGTTACGATTCTTCAGGAATTGCAGTTTTAGTTGATAATCCAGATGCTCAAGGTAGTAGATTGGAAACTATAAAATCGGCAGGCAAAATTGCTGAACTCGAAGCCAAAATTAATTCTCTAACTACTTTAAAGACTAATGTCGGTGCAAAAGCAAGTGTAAGTGATGAATTCAGTTCTTTAGTTGCTGAGCGTATTGCAGAAGCTTTAAGTACTAGTACTTGTGGTATTGGGCACACGCGTTGGGCTACTCATGGTAAACCAAACAACACAAATGCGCATCCTCACAATGATTCCAACGGTGAAATCGCCTTAGTACACAATGGCATTATTAAAAATTATTATATTCTCAAAAAAGAACTTGAGAAAGATGGAGTAGAGTTTATTAGCGATACTGATAGTGAAGTTATTGCGCAACTCTTCTCTAAATATCGCAATGAAGATATTGATGATTTAACTGCCTTAAGAAGAACAGTTAAAAGATTAGATGGAAGTTTTTCTTTGGCAATTTTAATTGCGGGCACGCAGAAAAAAGAAAAGAAAATTCTTGTTGCTAAGAACCAATCTCCATTAGTGATTGGAGTTGGTGATGGAGAGAATTTTGTAGCTAGTGATAGTGCATCACTTCTTCAGTTCACTAAAAAAATCATTAAACTAAAAGATCAGCAAATA
>CAYQSL010000140.1:0-4575 GCA_964420165.1 uncultured Gammaproteobacteria bacterium
CAGCAATGGCAGATTGATTGCTCTCAACAATTAGATTTACACCGATCTCATTACAGTACCAATCTCTAAATTTATACATCTCTGGAAATTTATAACCAGTATCCACATGCATAAAAGGAAAAGGAATCTTAGCTGGGAAGAAAGCTTTACGCGCCAAATGCGCCATAACTGATGAATCTTTACCTACTGAGTAAAGCATTACTGGGTTTTTGAACTCAGCAGCCACTTCTCTAATGATATGGATGCTTTCAGCTTCAAGTTGTTTTAAATGGCTTAAGGTAGTTGTATTCAAACCTTTCTCTTGTAATTGCATGGTTGAGGTAGTTAACAGAAGAAAATTGTATCACTATACGTTGATGCTTGGGAAAGCTAGTTCTTGAGTAGTTTTCAAGGTACTGGCTTCTTTAAGAAAATCTTCGCTTTCAGTTAATAAAGCACTGATATCAATATCGAAGAACTTGCTTGGGAAATCTTGAAGATTGACTCTGGCCCGCTTGAGGACAGTTATGGCACCATCACAACGAGACAATGTGATCAGATGCAGCGCAGCAGCAATTTGGATAAGAGCTTGTATGGGCTTTCTTAAATCACCCTCAGTTTCATTCCAAAGCTCTTCAAGAGTTTCATGGGCTTCAAAAAAATCTTTTGAATTAAACTCATTAATAAATTTTCTTAGCTTAGGATCCATTAAACTTATACATAGTGTCAGATCCAAGAAAAAATTTCATAATTTATGATGATGCCTGTGGTTTTTGTAGCCAAGGCATAGAGCGTTTGAAAAAAATTACCGGCACAAAAATCGACTATATTGGTAGATCAGAGCTAGACGCTAGTAAATATGGACTTCAAGAAAAAGACCTCCAAGAGTCTATAAAATTCATTGAGTTTCCTGAACCTAGAGTATATTCAGGTGCCCAAGCAATTTTCAAAGCTATTGCCTCTAACAAATTTTTCAGGTTTCCACTTTATTTCTACAAGTACCTACCTGGCTTTGCTTTAGTGAGTGAAGAGGTTTATAAAGTCGTTGCAAAGAATCGAGGAAAAATAAACCAATGTACAGTATCGAAGCCAAAGACCTAAGCCAAAGAGATATTTATTTCTTGATGCTTGGAGGTGTAGCTCCAAGACCTATCGCTTTTGTATCCACTATATCCAAAGAAGGAGTTTATAATCTAGCGCCTTTTTCTTTTTTCAATGCCTTTGGCAGTAACCCTCCTATAGTAATTTTTTCACCAGCAAGTACTGGTAATCCTGAAAGACCTTTTAAAGATACCTATATCAACCTTGTAGATACTCAAGAGTGCGTAGTGCAAATAGTAAGTTATGAATTTGCCGAGAGAATGGTACTCACCTCCACAGAAGCGCCTCATAACGTAGATGAATTCAAGATTTCAAGCTTAACACCAATTCCTTCGGATATAGTCAAAGCACCACGAGTAAAAGAATCTCATTTCCAAATGGAATGTAAACTACTGGAAATGAAAAGTTATGGTGAAAATATCGGTGCTGCTAATTTAGCAATTTGTGAAGTTGTTAAATTTCATATTGATGAGAGTATTTTCCTCGAAGGTTCTAGAACTAGAATTGATCCACAAAAAATAGATGCCATTGGACGCAATGGTGGTTTTAATTACACTAGAGCTTCAGGAGATGCGGTTTTTGAGATGCGTTGGAAACAGTAATGTCGTCATCCTCGGATCGTGTAGCGATTCGGGGATCCAGTCTAATAGAAGATTCCAGTAGTATGGGTCCCCAGCCCTTTGGACTGAGGATGACGAGAATGACGATCTACAACTTTTCTACATCCAGCACGCCATAACGTAGATTCTTCCCTTTAAGAAACTGTTCGATAAAGAAAGTTTCACCTTCTTTAAGCTCTGAAAGCTCTCTAAGCCTAAGCGTGTAAGGTTCCATATAGACTGGGTTTGCCAAATAACCAGGACTATAGAAATCATAGAGTGCAATAAAATGAGTAATGCCATTTTCATGAGCAAGCCTGAGAAACTCATCTCTCGATTTAGCATAAGTCAATTCCAAAACAACAAAATTTCTTCTTCTAATTTCAGCAAGAGATTCCTTTGTATAAGCCATACTTCTTTCATAATCTACAAAGACCTTACGTTTAGAAGCAATGGATGCTGAATTGAGATCAGGTAATAATGGATGACCTGCTATTAGAGAATCTTTTGGAATAGTTTCTAAGATAGCCTTTACTTCAGGCGTAATTGAAACATATCTAGTGAAATAGAAGTTATGAGTAAAAGCATAGTACCAGAAGCCAAAAGCAGTCGCAAGTAAAATCACTATTCGCAACCAAGCAAAACCTGCCCCTGGGTCAGTTCCAGGCTTATTGGATTTCATTGAGCTTATATAGTTAATAAATCTATCTAGGTATTGATCAAAGATTAGAATCAAAATTATCAGGGAAACTATAAGCCAAGGTAAAGCAATAAATCTACTTGGCAGATAAAGAGCGGGGAAACTAAGTTGAGCTAAGAAATAAAGTAAGGTTGACGAAAAAAATAAAACAAAAGGCATTGAATCAAAAATAGCTTTGTAATTAACTTTATTTTTGAAAAGCAAATACTCAAGAATTAAATATATAGGAATAGCGATTGCGGCAATTATAATAACTTTACTTATGGGTAGATAACCAATTCCTAAACCCCAATGCTCATTAGTCCACCAAGTTCCATCAGAGAAGTGCGAACCAAAAATTGGATGCCTACCTCCTGGATTAAATTCTGGCAAAGCCATCATTTCTTGCTTAGTAAATGCAGTACCAACACCTTGGGTTACCGTGTTTTTGAAAATAATTTTATAAAGCACTAAAACCGCAATAGCATTGATTCCTAGACCAATAAAACTTATGTTTTTGAAATTAAAAAAATCTTTTTTATAAACCAATAAGCTATGCATTAACTCCATGACTAAACAAATCAAAAATGCATGTGGGCTTAAAAACAAAAGTATGAAAATAAAGAACAAAGCAAGTTTATCTTTGGAGCACGCTTTCAAATACATGTATAGAAAAAGTCCAAACCAAACTAATGAACGTGAATGTGCAGCAGATACATGATCAGTACACCAGAAGCAAATAGAAAATATTACAGTTGAAGCAAAAGCTAAAATTGGTTTAGTGCTGATCTTATCGAAAAAAATATAAACGGCAAAAGCACTAATTAAAAAAATCACTAACACTAGAAACTTGGTATACCAAATCAAATTATCAGTGATTACTGGAGCTAAATGATAAACAGCACTAAGAAGTGGTGTTCTAATCATATGAGACTGATACATAGGCATAAAGAAATCATTTTGGAAAAGCTCTGGATCCCAAAAGGTCCAACCCCAAAATAAACTTTGCCTAAAGTCATCCTGGAAAACATTATTCTCAGACCAAATAGGCCCTAAAATCTGCATTGCAATTACGAAGGTCACTCCTAATGCAGCCAATAAGTAATACTTACTTTTATTCTCCATACTTTTAATATAGTAGGTATACAGCAGTGAGTCTACTTTTCAAAAATCACAAATAAATTTGCAGGTCTATAAAGGAAATTCTGCAGCCAAGTAAATGGTATGAAGAGCGCTGCAAGTGGCACTGTATAGCAGGCTAAGCCATTTTTCAATTTAGTTTTTGTTAAAGACATTGATTGCAAATAATTTTGCATAGAGATTGCCCATTGACCTGGATCTGTCTCAACACCAAAGTAAGTTCTATTGAAGCCAAGACGGCTAGCTAAAATTTTCAAATTAACTTTATTGAAAACATAAGTATGTCTTGGTGCATGGAAACCAGCCCAAAACTTGCCAAATATATCCAGCTCCAAAGCATCTGAGTTTGGGGTGAAAAGAATTACTTTCCCATCTGGATTTAAGTGTTGATAACAGTTTTGCAGTACAGCAACTGGGTTCAAGAAATGCTCTATGACGTTGTTCAAAATTATCAAATCAAATTTATCATCAAACGGTAATTCTTCTTCAACATTTGCAACTTTAATTTTAATTCCATAAGCTTCTAAAGAATCTTTATTTTTTTCACTAAAATCACAACCAGATAAATCTCCACAACCCAATTTCGACAAGGCTTTCAACAGTTCACCATTGCCATAACCAATTTCTAGTATTCTGGCTCCACCTGAAAAATTCTTCAATAAATGCTTAGCTTGCTTTTTAAACTTATCTTTTTTGATTGCCGCAAAAAGATTCGAACCATCTACTGGCAAATAATTTCTATAAGTCTCGGGGTAAAAATCGACAATATTTTCAAGCAAAGGCAAGGGGTTCTGAAATAACAAGCCACATTCTTGACAACGATAGAAATCAACAGGTTGGTAAGTAAGATACTCAAGATCTTCAACTTGTTTAAATTTCAATTCTGAGTTTTCTGAATTACAAACGTTGCAGTTCAAGTCTTGCTGCCTCTACACTGTAATCGCTAGTTTCAAGCTCTGTTCTTGATGAGAAAGGTCTAGTAATTCCTTCTGGAGATCTAATAGGAGGCAATGAAGGTACTGGCGCAATAAATTCATAAGGACCTGCATCAAAATTTTCCGGCTTAGGAAGTTTTTT
>CAYQSL010000141.1:0-4522 GCA_964420165.1 uncultured Gammaproteobacteria bacterium
TTTGAATACAAACTATTGTAGCAGCCATTATTTCAGAATGAAAATAATAGACAGAAAATCATACAAAAAGACTATGGATGAAATTACTCATACATGCTAGAATGCTTATAATGACTACATTAGAGAAGAGGTTATCATCGTGGACCTAAAAAAATTATCATTTAAACTCACAGCTTCAATAATTCTTATTAGTACTAGCATAGGTATTGCATCTGCAGCATCAATGACTACTAAATCTTTAAGTCCTGCAAATGGAGCTCTGCTTAACCCATCAGAAGATCTTATGGAGTTGCAACAAAGTTTCAATCAATTAATTAACTATCTTGATAAAGCCATGAATACTAGATTGAGTCCTGGTACTTATAATCCAGACTTCAGCATGGAGGAAACTAAATTAGCATACATAGTGAGAGTAGATTTACCTGGTGTTGATAAAGAGAAAATCAACATTGAGCTCAAAAATAATCTCCTAACAGTTTCTGGTGAAAAGAAAATTATTAGAGAAGGTTCGTCGTCTGATAAATTTTACGTAAGTGAGAGCTCATATGGTGCTTTCAAAAGAACTATAACTTTACCTAAAGATATTGATGATAGTAATCTCAACGCTCAATATGACAAAGGCGTACTAAAAATTACAGTGCCTAGAAAAATTGATAGAGATTCTAGCGCGACTAAAAAAATTATCATCAAGTAAGTAGACCTATTTTTGCTCCAGCTTCGCTTTCGCATAACTCTATTAGTAAGTTAGACTTTTCGTAGTACCTAAACTTTGGTTAGTACTTGTGCTAGTGCTTTTCGTAGTTCCTAAACTTCTATCAGTCGTGCTAGTACTCTTGGTCATACCGAGACTACTTTCCGTAGTACTAGTACTCTTTACAGATCCCAGACTCGCATCTGTTGAGCTATTGCTGTTTGTTGTGCCAGTAGGAGATCTTAAATTACTTGCACCAAGTGAACTTGATCCAGAATTACTAGTACCTGTTGCATTAGAATTTGTAGAACCATTCGGTGGGGTTGCGAGTAAGGAACCACCAGTACCAGGGTTAGTTGTAGAGCCTGCAGATCTTGCAGCTTGAATATTTATACTTGTAACTACTATTAAAGTTAAAATTGTGATTTTCTTTTTCATCATGCTCTCCTTTGCGATATTCGCTTGAGTACTAATCATTTTAACACAAACTAATTTTAAAAGCAAAAAAATTCGTAGCGCCATTTCTAACGCTACGAATCCTTAAACAGTTGTTGTGAAAGGTGCTTACTCTAAAGCACTTAAATCCAAACTTCCTGATACCGCTGCACCATCAGAAGTCTCACCATATACTATTACAGTATTATTGAAACTATTTTGGAGAGCAGTAACTTTTGCAGTTGCTAGATTCGCGCTGCAAAGTAATAGACCTAAACAGCTACAAACATTGCCTTTGGCGTTGGAGGTTTAGGTTGCTTAGGTTTTTTCTTTTCCTTCTTCATATCTTTATTTTTACTAAGTATTTTCATAATAATTTCCTTTTACTTCGGTATCTAAACTTTTGAGGTCAAATGATTTTTTGACACCAATATTGCTTAGTATATCTCTTCAGGGTAAACCTTTGCTAGAAGCATTTGCTATTATCTAAACCGTGAGAGTGAATTCACATAAGAGAACTATGACCCCTTTATTGGGCTGCACCGGTATGACGCTCGGAGTTGCTCTTGCTTTATTAACTGCGCGTGGCTGTGATCAAGCTGCACAAAATAAACCAAATAGTCGCACCGTTAATTATGATTCAGTAGTAGGTAGAGGAGAAGGCAAAACAATAAATCCCTTATGGCATTTACTTAGAGAATCAATTGAAACTCCGATCAATACACAAAATGAATTGGGCATTAAAGCAATTCATAATCAAGGTAGAAAGCTTACTATAAGTGATTTTGGTGGTAATTTAATTTTAGGACCATCTATAGACTATCCCGATCAGCTTATGGTCTCTGGTCGATTTCACAAATACAAATCTCAAGATCTGTTAAGTAGACTAGCAAATAAAGCTCAAGAATCCGAAATAGCTTTATTTGACTTAAATTTTCCAAATAGCGAAGATATTCTCGTCAATGGATCTAACCATGATCAATTGATCAGAATATTGGAATTACCCGATCATGTTAAATCAGTAACAATAAATCTAGTAGGTGGCAAGGATATTGTTTTTATCAAGAGGGGTAGTAAAGCCAAAATTACAATCAATGGCGCTAATAGTAAGGCACATATAATTATTCTAGATTCTAAAAATACTACAAATCATGGCTCAATCACAATTAACACAGGTGATAGTCCTCTGAATATTTATAGAGTCGAAGAAGAAAGTATTGCAAAACTTCGAAGTAAAATTATGAAATCTGAGCCTGGTATTAGAACCAAAGACCTATGGCTAAAATTGCGCGAATCAATAGAAGCAAACACTGTTACTTGTTTCTAAAAGAGTTTGCCTTGACCTGGCGAATACATATTGTCATTTAAAGACTGCATAAATTGTGATACTTTGGGATCGACAATAATATCTCTTGACCTAATAGGACGGCGTAAATATAGGCCTTCTAAACTACGACAGCGACTAAGAGCTACGTAAGTTTGTCCATGAGCAAAAGCACCTCGTTCAATATCAAAAACTACTGTATCCAAAGTCTGACCCTGAGATTTATGCACAGTAATTGCCCAAGCTAGACGCAAAGGAAATTGAGTAAATGAACTTTCTACTTCTTCTTTAATAGCTTGTTTTTCAGAATCATATGAGTATTTAATCTTGTCCCATTTTTCTTTTTTAACAGTGACTATTTCACCATTTACTTTTACTTCAATAGCATCGCTAGTTAAATAATCAATTTCACCGATCGTTCCATTAACCCAACGTTTCTCACGATCATTCTTGAGAAACATCACTTGAGCACCGGCTTTCAGCTCTAAGTTTTTTTCGGTAGGGAAAGCAGATGGCTCCAAATCACCTGAAATTTCTGCCGCATAGGTGAAGCTTTGCTCTTTAATTTCAGCAAGCTTACGATGATTAATTTCACTAACAGTATTGTTGGTAAGAGCTAGTGTAATGAAGTTTTCACTAGGCATTGGAATATTAGATCTTGAATTAAGTAAAGTGATTGACTCTTGATTAAAATTGCCAACACGCAAACTATTTAGTACTTGCTTAAATTCTCCATCTTCTTGGCGGAAAATTGTATCTAGCTCATGAACTCTTAGTTGAGTATTTTGCCAAACATTGGCACTAAAGAAATAACATGAATTGTAATGATCTTTAAAATACTGTTGCAACTCTTTATCTGCAACTATCGGTGGCAATTGATAAAGATCACCAAACATCACCATTTGCACTCCACCAAAAGCTTGGTGTGAAGAGCGAGCTTCTTGAAGAATTTCATCTATAGCATCCATTAAATCAGCACGCAGCATTGAAACTTCATCAATGATTACCATTTCAATTTGCGAAAGAAGTTTTTTAGTAGCAGCGCTAACTTTAATATCGCTTCTATGAATAAATTTAGCTGGCAATTTAAAAAGTGAATGCACTGTTTGCCCGCCGACATTTAACGCAGCGACACCGGTCGGAGCAGCGACTACAAATTTCTTACGACTTGAGCTCTTGAGAACCTGTAACAGAGTTGATTTCCCCGTACCAGCTTTGCCAGTAATAAAAACATGATCTTTAGTATTTTCAATAAGTGAGCGTAGATCTTCTTGCTCCTCATTGAGTTTCATTACAGCAAGTTCTTGTTGGATCATTTTACTTTGGCACCAAAAATATGAGTCTTTTGTTTGAGCAAGCCATCTATAAATATTTTCACGACATCATCACCTGAATTAGAATTAGCTTGGATATCACGTAAAGTTTTTAAATATTTTTTACTGGTTTTACTATTTAAGACACAGTCTATAAGGGCATTTTGCAAAACTTCAACTGAAGTTAAGCCTAATGCTTGAATCGAAGGCATTGCTTCTCTTTTCACTGAGATATCTTGCTTAGTAGTAATTTCTTTCAAATGCTTAAGCTCTTGCGGTGTTACCAAAGATACAGCAAGACCTTCTTTGCCGGCTCTACCAGTTCTACCCACACGATGCACATAATCTTGGCTTTCTCTTGGGAGATTAAAATTAAATACTGCTTCAATATCATCGACATCAATTCCACGAGCAGCAATATCAGTAGCTATAAGAATCTTAGCTTCACCTTCTCTAAACTTACGCATCACGGCATCACGTTTACGCTGATCAAGTTCACCATGAAGATTAGCTACGCTAAAACCTTCATCTTTTAGTTTGTGAAACAAACCATCCACTTGTGATCTGGTGTTACAGAACACAAGTGCTGACCTGATTCTATGGAATGCCATTAAACGCTTAATTGCTTCAAGCTTAAGATCAGGTTCAACCTCACAGTAGACCTGATTGATTTTTAATTCTTGTTCTTTCTTCTTAACTAAATTAATATGCTGAGGTTTTTTTTGATATTTTTGCGCTAATTGTAAAATTACAGCTTGC